>JAUYDD010000040.1 GCA_030704765.1 Nanobdellota archaeon
CACACCCTAAAGGTTTTTTGCCACGGCAAAAAATCGCCTGCTGGCGAGTGTGGTTTGATTGGCCCTTGTTTTTAGGATGCTCAGAAATTAAAACAAACTAACATCCACATCTTAAAAGATGTGGTTTAATTTCTGACATTATTAGCAAACCCGTGCACTTGCCATTAGAGCATCAGATTAATAATAAAAATTATCTAGTATCTATCTTAATACATCATCTCTTCAATACCTTTTCCAGGAGGAATTATTGGCAGGATATCTTCAAACTTATCTATCCAAACATCAACTACAAAAGGGCCAGGAGTATTAAAAACAACATCTAAAGCTGGCCTTATCTCAGATGTTTTTGTTATCCTTAATGTATTCAATCCAGGATAGACATGTTTTAGATTTAAAAAATCCGGATTAAGTTTCCTGCAAGGATTCCTGCTAGTGCACTCTGGACTGCAATCAATTGTCCTATAAAGGCAGCTTTCAAAATGATTGCCTTCCGAGAACATATCCTCCCATTGCCTCGGCATTCCTAAAAATCCATTGTTAAAAATAAAGGTTTTTATAGGAATCTTATTTGCAACTATTGTTGCTAATTCCTGCATATTCATTTGAAAACTTCCGTCACCATCAAAACATATTATTGTTTTTTTTGGGTTTGCATAATACGCTCCAATAGCAGCTGGAAGCCCAAATCCCATTGTACCAAGGCCTCCTGATGTTATTAAAGACCTAGGTTCAATAAAATCATAATGTTTAGCGACCCACATTTGATGCTGGCCAACACCTGTTGTAACAATAGCGCCACCTGATGTTAATTCAGAAACTTCTTCAATCAACTTTTGAGGTTTTATAGTTTCACTATTTTCATCATATTTAGGGTTCAATTTTCTCCATTTTTCAATTTGCCTATGCCACTCACTTAAAGAATTTTGCCTGTCTTCAGAGTCTTCCAATACATAATTAAAAAAATCTCTTGCATTTGAATTTATTGCATAATCTACACTTCTATTTTTATTTATTTCAGATGCATCTATATCAACATGAGCTATTATTGCATTTCTTCCAAAATCACTGACAACAACCCTATCATCAAATCTAGCTCCTATTGCTAAAATGAAATCAGAGTTTAATGCAGCATAATTTGCTTCAACTGTTCCATGCATACCAAGCATACCTAATGACAGTCTATCTTTTGGGTCAATTGTGCCAAGACCCATTAATGTCACGCCAACAGGAGTATCAAATTTTCTAGCAAATTTTCTTAAAAAATAACTTGATTCACTTAAGATTATCCCTCCACCAGCATATATCATAGGCCTTTTTGCATTTAAAAATGCTTCAATCATATTATCTACAACTCTCTCATCTAATGTTGTATTAGGCCTATATCCCTGAGGATTATCACTTTCATATCCATTATTTGAATTTTTTAAAAAAGCATCCTTGCATATGTCTATAAGCGCAGGACCAGGTCTTCCTGTTGAAGCTATATAAAATGCTTGTCTTAATGTGACGCCTATTTCTTCTGTAGATTTAACAAGATAATTTTTTTTTGTCCTTAAGTTTGTCATCTGAGTTATAGGTACTTCTTGAAAAGCATCATTTCCAATAAGATCAGTTCCTACTTGTCCTGTAACAAATATCACAGGAACAGAATCAGCATAAGCATCAGATATCGGTGTAACAAGATTTGTTGCTCCAGGTCCTGATGTCACCATTACGAGGCTTGGCCTTCCTGATACTTTTGAATATCCTTCTCCAGCATGTCCTGCACCAGGTTCTTGCCTGTACATTACAACCTTAGGAGTTTTCCTGCCATCTTTCAATCTTTTATTAATCTCAACATATACTGGTATTACTGTCCCTCCAGTATGTCCAAATATATATTCAAATCCAAGTTCATTTAATGTATCAATAAATATCTCTGCTCCTGTCCTAAGCCTTGTTTCAAGGCCTTCATTCAATTTATTATTTGTTTGTAAATCACTCATGATCCAGAACCTCGATGAATATTTTGGTTAAAGAAAAAAAGTGTTACTCAAATCTAAATGAGTATCACACTTATGACTCCTACTAATAAAACTAAAATTCTAATCCTTGCAAGAGTGCTTTTTATCATGAATTTTATAGAAATATAGTGTATTTAAACTTTTTGTTTGAAAATTGCCCGGGTTTCTGATGCGAAACCTTTGCAAGTTTAAGTTTGCAATTTTCAGACAGAGTAAATCTGCTGAAAGTTTCTTATTTTATCCCTCGGCAAAGCCGAGAATAAATACGAACTTCAGAAAGCTAAGCTAGTACAATACTTTCTAATAAGTTTTTGGCTTCAATAATCAATTCTTTTGAAACTCTTTCGTTTTTTGAATCAACAATTATTCTCAAAACTTTGTCTTCTGTTTTTGATTGCCTGAACCAGACCCAGGAATTGTTTTTAATCGCTTTTAATCCTCCTGTAGAATCACCTGTCTCAAGTATAGAAAAATTATTTTTTATATAATATTTCTTTATTTCATCTCCGAAATCCCAAAAATTATTTTTTAATTTTATTTTTTCTTTTATATCAAAAAAACAATAGGCCACCCACACCTAAAGGTGTGGGTTTGTCACAGGCCCTTGTTTTTAGGATGCTCAAGAATCGAAAACTGTAACATTTGCTACGACCACACGATAAATCATGAGGTTTTCGATTCTCGACATAATGATATTTTGGAAGTTTTTTGATTAATTCTTTTAAAGTTGTTTTTTTATTCTCTAATACTTTCAATAAAAATAAGATAGTTAATATTCCATCCCTGCATCTTGTTGGAGGTATTATGACCCCGCCGTTAGAGCCTTCTCCTGCAATTGGGGAGCTTAATTCTAGCATTTTATCAACAACATTTATTTCTCCAACTTCAACTTCTTGCCAATTTGCTTTATATTTTTCAGCAATTTCTTTAACAAGATAGCTAGTGGCATCATTTACGACAATTGTCTTTTCTTCAGGATTTTTAATTTCAGATAAAATTTCTTCTATTATTATAGCTAAAATATCATTTCCAGAAACTAAGTTTCCTTCTCTTAAAACAATCTCGACTCTATCTGCATCACAATCTAAACCAATTGCAAAATCTGCATTTTGCTCAACAATATATTTTTGTAGATATCGAAGGGAAGAATCATTTGGTTCTATTAGTCTTTGAAAAACTCCTGCTTCCATATTAATATCAAAAAAACAATGGGCCACCACACCCTAAAGGTTTTTTGCCACGGCAAAAAATCGCCTGCCGGCGAGTGTGGTTTGATTGGCCCTTGTTTTTAGGATGCTCGAGAATCGAAAACTGTAACATTTGCTACGACCTCACGATAAATCATGAGGTTTTCGATTCTCGACATAATCAAAAAAATTTCCTGAAAAATCTCCTACTCCATCCTGAAGGATGGAGTTTGATCGGCGATTTTTCTGATTCGGAAATTTTTAGGATGCTCGGAAATTGAATGCAGGTAAACTACCTCATGTCAAGAACCATGGAATAAATTCCATGGCGTGTATGGTTCTTGAGCACGTCAGAAATTTTTTAATAAATTTCTGAGCGTACCAAAAAACTTCTGAAAGTTTTTTAGTATGCTCCAAAATGCCTTCTCTTTCTATCCATTAAAATAGATAGGTATGAGAAGAGCATTTTGGACATCTTAAAAGATGAGGTTTTCAATTTCCGACATAA
>JAUYDD010000041.1 GCA_030704765.1 Nanobdellota archaeon
AGCAAATGTTACAGTTTTCAATTCTCGAGCATCCTAAAAATTTCCGAATAAGAAAAATCGTCTATCAAACTCCATTCTTTAGAATGGAGTAGACGATTTTTCAGGAAATTTTTTTGATAACCCTGCTTACTTTAGTTTGCAGATACATAACATTTATTTTTCTGATGTCAGAAATTAAACCACATCTTTTAAGATGTGGATGTTAGTTTGTTTTAATTTCTGAGCGTCCTAAAAACAAGGGCCAATCAAACCACACTCGCCAGCAGGCGATTTTTTGCCGTGGCAAAAAACCTTTAGGGTGTGGTGGCCCATTGTTTTTTTGATTGCAAGAAAATTCATTCAAAAGAATTTTCTGCACAGAAAATCCATAGGATTTTCTTGTGTCCAAAACTCAAACACGCTCGGGATTTTAATCCCGAGTTTTTGACATTAAGTTAAACTCTGCAAAATTTAGCTGATGTGCTCTCTAGAGCTATATAAATGATGTTAAGGGATTATCGAAAGATTTATAAACAATCGTTATAATATTATAACATATGTTAGAAAAATATAACAGGTATAAACTACTAAAATTGTTTTTAGATTCTCCTACTGACAGTTTTAGGTTAAGGGAAATTGCAAGATTAACAAAAATATCCCCCCCTTCTGTAATGAATTATCTTAAAGAATTTGAAAAAGAAGGTTTAATTAATAAACAAACCAAGAGGGGGGTGCCATTTTATACATCATTAAGAGATAACCCTAAGTTTATACTTTATAAAAAAATAAGTATTGTTTTTGAATTGAATCAATGCGGTTTAATAAGTTATATATGGGATAAACTCTCTCCTCAAGCTATTGTTCTTTATGGAAGTTTTGCAAAAGGAGAGTCAATAGAAAATTCAGATATCGATTTATTTATTTTAGGAAAAAATAAAAACCTGGAACTTGTTGATTTTGACAAAAAATTGAACAAAAAAATTCATTTATTATTTAAAGAGTCTCTAAAAGAAATTCCCAATGAGCTAAAAAATAATATCTTAAATGGGATAATACTTAAGGGATATATAAAAATATTTTAAAATGATAATCAGAATAACTCCTGACAAAGAAAAAGTAAAATCAATTCTACAATTAATAAGAGAAAGAGAAGATTTTGTTTCTACAATTAATCATGAAAAGTTCTCTACAAATGCTTCTGAAAATTATTATGAAATAATTAAAGAGTTAGCGAATGCCTTATTGCTTTTAGATGGATTAAAAACAACAGGTGAATATGCCCATAAAGATTTAATTGATTACCTCATAAATTATAAAGAATTTACAGAATCAGACATTTTTTTTATGAATGATTTAAGAATAAAAAGAAATAATGGCGCATACGATGGCAAAAAAGTTGAACCCAGTTATTTGATTAATAATAAAAATAGGATATTACAATTAATAGAAAAATTAAAGAAAATAATCAAGGATAGATTGTAATAGTTTAATGTTCTCCCAAAAAGTTTCCATTTTTAAATATCAAAACTGTAACATTTGCTACGGCCACATGATAAATCATGAGGTTTTCAATTCTAGACATAAAACTTAAAATAGCAAAGTGAAAACTTTTTCCATAAAATTTAGCTGATGTGCTCTCTAGTATGCAAATGTGAAATTCTCTTAGGTTAAGTTTGAGAATACAGCTATTGTCATTAAACTTAAGCTCAATACTTTCAGAGAGCTTTATTTTTACTCAAACCCTTTCGCAATCTCAAGTAAAAAATTATCATTTCCGCGTTTGGCAAATATCTGCAATCCAACAGGAACTTCATCTTTACCTTGTTTTATTGTTCCGCAAGGAACAGAAATTCCTGGAATTTCAACAAGATTTGCGAGTGTTGTCAGCGAATCATAGTTATACATATCTTCTATTGATATTTTTTCTCCAAACTTATGAGGTAATCTGGGAACAGTAGGCATAATTAAAACATCATATTTTTTAAATGCTTTATTAAATTCATTCTCAATGATTTTCTTTGCTTTTAATGCACGGCGGTAATACTTGCCTGTATATTCAGCCTGGCATATTACTTGACCTCCTAAAATTCTTCTTAAAACTTCCTCCCCGCAAACATCCTCAATTTTAAATCCATATTTTCTTCCATCAAATTTTCTTGTTCCTGAAAAAAATTCAACATAGACAATTGGATAATAAGTCTGTATTCCTAAATCAATATGTTTTAATTCAATATTTTCAGAGCTCCAATTATTTTTCTTTAAAACCTCATTGACTCTTTTTAAAATTAAATCCCAGATTTCTTTATTAGCAGAAATTTTTGGAATTCCTATTTTTATTCCTTCAAAACTTTTTCCCCCACTAACATAGTCTCTTGAAACAGCATCATATTCATCTTTTCCTTTAATAATATTATAAATAATTTCACAATCTTCAACACAACAAGCAAGTGGACCAATTTGATCTAAACTCATTGATAAATCAATTAAACCATATCTAGAAACAGCTCCATAACTAGGTTTAAAACCAACAACACTGCAATGACTTGCAGGGTTTCTAATACTTCCTCCTGTATCTGAACCTAGTGCAAAATCACAAAATAGAGCTGCAACAGATGCAGCACTTCCACTACTGCTTCCACCTGGAATCCGGTCAAGACACTTAGGGTTTCGAGTAAAACCAAAAGCACTTGTTTCACCAGAAGCTCCACAAGCAAACTCATCCATGTTTGCCATTCCTAATATTATTGCATCTTCTTTTAAGAGTCTATCAATTACAGTTGCATTATAAACTGCTTTATAATTTTCAAGTGTTTTAGAAGCACAGTTTGTTATTAATCCTAAAACATTTATATTTGATTTTACAATAAAACCTAAGCCTGCAAGCTTGCCTGCTTTTCCTGATTTTATTTTCTTATCAACTTCGCAGGCTTGTGAGATAGCAAATTCATTTATATGCAATACTGCATTTATTCTAGGATTTTCTTTTTTAATTTTTTCTAAAAATCTTTTTATGTTTTGTTCTGCTGTTAATTTTCTTTCTTTAATTAATTTTAATTTTTCTTTTATCATATCATTAACCTACCTCGAATGTATCATTTACAGGATTATAATGATAAACAAGTGTAGGAGAAACATATTTTTCTTTAGGTTTGCTAGACTCCTTTTTTGCAATCTTAACAAGTCTTTTGTGGCTAATTACTCTAGCAATAACCTGGTTTTTTTTACAGTCATCAGGGTCACTTGAATCCTCCCCTAAATCATAATCTCTAACCTTCATATTAATTAATCTTCTATATGCATTTCTATAAGCACTTGTATCAATCCCATTTTCAGCTGATTCTCTCATAAGTTTTTCAAATCTTATATAGGCTTGTTTAAATTCTTTATGATTAGGAATTTGCCCATCACTCGCTATAAAAAATCCTTCAATCACTTCTAAACAACCTGAAAGAGTATCTATTCCAGGCCCGTATATGTCCCTTAAGCTAGCTAAGGAGTCACATGTAAACATATATCCTAAATTTTCATCATCTTTATATTGTTCCACAGCAACTCTTTCAACAAGTTTTTCTTCACTTAATTTTAATCTTTTTCCAGCCATTTTATTTTACAGATTTTTTCTGTATCCTCCTTGTTTCTTTGAATAAAAGTCTATAATATCTTTTAACAAATTTTTTATCTATACCAGATTCTTTTATCACTTTTTCAATTATTTCTTTTTCACGCTTAGGATCTTTTATTTTCATTCCTAAAGGTTTTCTTATCTTCCAGATATCTATAGCTATATTCAATCTTTTTTTCAATAATCTGAAAACATCTTTATCAATTTTATTTATTTCTTTTCTTAATCTATTAAGTTTATCTTCCATTTTATACTAAAGGTTTTATTCCTCCTATTACCATCCTATATGAAAGTGGTTCATTCTGAGGTCCAAGCCTTTCTTTATCTAAACTAAGACATGTACTTCTTTCATTTTCTTTTCTTATATCAAATTTATCTTGATCTTGATTTAAAATACAATCATAAATTGTTTCATAAGGAGACAAATCGAGATGTGGATAGTTTTTTCTTATAAAATCTAATACTTCTGAAAAATGACCATCCATTACATGAAATGTCTGATTGTCAACAATACCTTTATTATAAACAGATTGAACTAATTCAGCTAATCCAGTTAATAATACATATTCAACAGCAAGTGTTTTATTCCTTACATCTTTAATTATATCAATAGGTTTTCTATTCAGAAGTTTTTCATAAGTAGGTTTTGCATTATCCATTCTTATTTCCATCCTCCTTTTTCAGCTATAATAAAATCCTTATCTTTATTTGGTGCGTTTTTTAATATTTTTTCTTTAAAGCCCTGTTTAGGTTTAGAGATATTTTTCTCTTTTCTATCAAACTCATCTCTATCAATAAAAAAACTTTCAATATGTTCTTTTTCAACTTTTTCTAGTGCAATACTAAACTTATTTAAGATATCTTTTGCTTGTTTTTCAATTAATGCTTTATCAATATTCCTGCTCATATAAGAACAAGATTTAATGGATATTTAAAATTAATGAATACTGATTAGTTATTTTATCTTCTCAGCGTTCTTATAACTATCCAAAAACAATTGTTAAATTAATCTAGCAATAGGTTTATCTTTCACTGATAAATTATCATATTTTTTCAATAATAAAATGTATCCCCCTACTTCAGAAATTTCACCTTAACTTTTCTGTCATCTATATCAATTATAGATGCCCTATTATCAATGGTACTTCCGGGATTGACAACAATGCTCTTTCCAATATGGATGATTCCTGGATTTTCATGCATATGCCCGCATATAACTAGTCTAGGTTTTAGTTTCAAAATGACTTCTTTTGCTAGCCATGAACCATAATGTTTTCCTTTTTGAGGACCTTTTTTTATCAAATCAAGTTTTGTGTTATACGGGCAATTATGGGAAATAAAAATAGGATTTTTTGATTCTTTAAATAATTTTTTAAATAAAGAAAAATATTTTTTATTGTCTTTGATACATTTTTTATATAATCTATTGCCTTTTTTTCCATATCTATTTATTAATTTTTTCCCAATATTTTTATTTACTAAACCAGGATAACTGCTTGTAGGATAACCAATAAAATCATAGGAAGAATAATTAATTTTTTTAAAATCTATCAATTCTACATTTTTCAACTTATTGATTTTATTCTTAAATCTTTTTGCTGCAGGATCTTTCTTATTATTATACCCTATGTCTTGAAAATAACTTGGGTCCCAATTACCCCTTATTAAAAACACTGGTTTATTCAAGGAATTCAATATTTTCAAAATTTTTACTCCAGAATCAAAACTTTTTCTTTCTAAATCAAGATATTTTTTCTTTCCGATTTTATCAACAAGATTTTCAATTGATTTATAGTATCTGAATATTAGTTTAGCTAATAGAGAATTGCCACAAAAATCACCAGGACTTATTATTATGTCAAAATTTTCTTTTTTAACCCTATTTAATAATCTATCACTTAATTCTCCATGAAAATCTCCTATTGCTAGTATTTTTATTCCCATATTCTAAATAATAATATCGATGTTTTTAAATTGAATTGTCGTTATACCTTAAAGTCTTGTCCGAGGAATAAGCTGAGAAAAGCTATTAAACGATATTGTTATGTTGAGAATTGAAAACCTCATGATTCATCATGTGGTCGTAGCAAATGTTACAGTTTTCAATTCTCGAGCATCCTAAAAATTTCCGAATCAGAAAAATCGCCGATCAAACTCCATCCTTTAGGATGGAGTAGGCGATTTTTCAGGAAATTTTTTTGATTGTGAAATTTGTATGAAGCTCATAAATTCGCTTTTTTTGAGTGGGTTAGTTTTGTTATTGAAGTCAAGCAAATGAAACTCTCAAATCGCTTTAAGATTATTGCACATAACTAATGATGGGAGGATTTTGGTTAGCGAACGTTTCCAAAATTAGAGATGTTCTGTTCTTTCAGTATAGAGAATTTTATTTTTCTTCAAATCTTTTTGCAAAACTTCCATCTAAAAATTCATCCAGATTCCATGATTTAAAGCTATAAAATGCTATAGCTATATCAGGGCCATGTTTTTGGACCTGCTGCATTGCTTTATAATCATCAAGATTATATCCCCTAGGAGACCAGGAAACAATGTCATCATTATTTAATCCAAATCTTTCCCTATTTTTATATAAAAAAGATTTAACAATTGTTTTTGCAACTAATCCTTCTTCATAATGATATATATGTGCTAATGAACTCAATAGATTAGGGTCTAATCTTTTTTCTTTAATTTCCCTATCTTTACAAATTCTCTTTAATCTAGATGATGTAATAGGCTCTAATTGTTGAGATAAAACTTCCATTGCTAATGTTCCGCATTTGCCAATATCATCTTGATATATTCTAAATAATATTTCGCTTCTTTCTACATTAAACCTATTTCCTTGTACAGAATACCCCCTTCTGAATCTAGATGACTTAAGATAATCTTTATTAAATGTAAAATCAGCACTTATTCCAATATTAAAATAAACTTTTCCATAAATCACAAATCTATCACCACAATCTTTAACTGGCCTAATAAAAACTTTTTGATTAAATTGAAAACTTTGTAAAAAAGGATTTTCTTGTGGATTTATAATTAATTCAGGAGTATAAAGAAATCCTTGTGAAACTAATACTTTTAAATAATCTTGAAGTCCATTTACACAATCTACAGCTATTTCTACAACTTCTTTTCCTTCTAATGGATAATCACTTGGTGTAACATAAAGACTTGGCCCTTTAATATTAGTAATAATAACGTCCTTTATTCCACCAAGAGCACTTGATTCAGGAAACAATAATTTGCCTTGTTTAGTTTCTTCTATTATTTCAGATTCTATTTGTTTTATATCTAATGCCATATATGATTTTGAATCAATTGTTTTAAAAACCTTTGTATTTATTGTCACTATTAAGTTACTACAATACCGAAAGATTTAAATACTAGATATCCTAATATATATTATCACCTCTTTTCCCCAGAAGAGCGAGGACTTACACTTTTGTTTGACACCGGCTCTTCGAGGGTTTAAATACTTCTTTTAAGTGGTTACAAAATAGTAATTTTTATATACTTTGATTTTTTAATAAAAATATGAAAAAAGTACCTTATATGCCAAAACTTGAAAAAATTGTGGGCCTATTTGAAAGATCTTATAAAAAATTTCCTTATGGTTTTTGTGTTGAGGCAACAAGGGTGGTTCATTTATTGATGGGTTTAGAAGAAGTTGGAGGAACAAAACCTGACCATATTCCTTTTCATGCATGCAATTATGATCCTAAATTAGGTGTGTATGTTGACATAACTGCAAGCCAATATTCATATAGTACGGATAAAATTTTAATTTTTAAACCTCAATTTAGGATTTTCTATCAAACAGAAGAACATACAAAGAAACAAAAAGAATATGATTCTCCTGAGATGCGTAATGCTGTAAATAGAATTTTGCGATTAGCAAAAAGAGATCCTTTATTTAGATAGATATAGTCTCACAATCTAATATTGGCTCTTGAAGGGTTTAATATATTCTGTGTAAACCCTTAAGGAAAAATATTTAAACAAACACAATAATAAAGAATAAATAAAATGGAACAAAATTATACATCATATGCAAGAGCTGCAGGTGTTGGTGAAAGTAATTTATCTAATCTATGTTGGGCAGCAATATTTGGATGTTTAACCTATTTAGCATTGTGCGGATATAATTCTAAACCTAAAGATGAAATTAATACTAAACCTCACTCTGGAATTGAAAAAGTTATATCACCTGATGAACATATAAAAAAATAAAGAACTTTAATAAGGATTTTCACAATTTGGGTCACAATCTATTCAAGAGTATAATAATTCTAAATAAAGGAACAAGATTTCTAAAACTTTTATCTAACTCTATTTTTTCTTCTTAATTTTCAAATCTGGGTTTTATACCCCGAGGCTTTGCCTCGGCAGATTTGAAACCTTCAAAGTCTTCAGATTTTGAATGGCCCAGAAAAACTTCTGAAAGTTTTTCTTGGAGACTGAAATTGCCGGTCGCGAAGCGAAAAAATTAGCAAATACCCCGACCCTTCTGGGTCGGTTGGGATTGCTAATTTTTAGGCAATTTCTTTATTTTCTTTTCAGTTTTCTTCTCTAATAATTTTGGGGGCAAATCAAGCTTTATATGAACTTCTTTTAATTGTTTATCATTTAAATCAGCTGGACACTCCAGCATTGTATCTTGTGCACTTTGATTTTTTGGAAATGCAATTACTTCTCTTATTGATTCAGTTTCTGTTAAAATTTGTATTAATCTATCAAGACCAATTGCAAAACCTCCATGAACAGGTGCTCCATAAGATAATGCTTTTAATAAAAATCCAAATTTTTGAAGAGCTTCTTCTTTTGAAATTCCAAGAATCTTAAATACCCTTGATTGTATTTCAGGGCTATGGATTCTAATGCTTCCAGATAAAATTTCAACTCCATTTAATACTAAATCATATGTCTTTGCTTTAATTGTTAAAGGCTTTTTTTCCAAGTTATTAGAAATATCAGTTGGCATGCAAAATGGATGATGGCTAGCATCATATTTTTTTTCTTCCTTATTATACTCAAACATAGGAAAATCAACAATCCAGCAAAAAGCATATTTTTTTCCTATTTCACTTCTAATATCTGGTTTATCACTCTTATATTTTTTCATAGCTTCATCATAAGGAATTCTTTTAAAAGGAGTCTTAAGTTCAATATTCATAGTTTCCTTAAAAACATATTTTAGCATATTTTCAACAATTTTATAAACATCTTCTAAATCTACAAAACTCATTTCAGCATCAATTTGAGTAAATTCAGGTTGTCTATCACTTCTAAGATCTTCGTCTCTAAGGCATTTTACAATTTGAAAATATTTATCATAACCAGAAACCATTAAAAGTTGTTTATATAATTGCGGGGATTGTGGAAGAGCATAAAATTTTCCAGGATTAACTCTTGAAGGAACAACATAGTCTCTTGCACCTTCAGGAGTGCTTTTTCCTAAAAGCGGAGTTTCAATTTCTAAAAATTCTTTTGAATCAAAAAAATCTCTCACAGCTTTGATAAATTTATGCCTGAAAATTAAATTTTTCTGCAATTCTTCTCTTCTTAAATCTAAAAACCTGTATTTTAGCCTGACATCTTCATTTACTCCTTTCTCATCTAATTGAAATGGTAATTCAGGGCATAGATTCATGACATCAATATTTTCAATTGCAACCTCGACTTTTCCAGAATATAGTTTATCATTTTCAGTTCCTTTTGGGCGAGGATTAACACTCCCTTCAATAGATATGCAAGACTCTTTTGGAAGCTTTTTCACAAGCTCAAACTGGGGATGTTTTAAAAAAACCACGCATTGGACTTTTCCATATCTGTCTCTTAAATCAAGAAATATCATTTTGCCATGCTCTCTAGCTACATCTAGCCATCCGCAAATCTTTACTTTTTTGCCTATAAGCTTCTCATTCATTTCTCCAAGATTATGTGTTCTAAGCATATTTAATAGAGAAAAAGGAGGTTTTTAAGAGTTTTTGTTATTAAAATTTCTTTAATAGCTTTACAGGATTTTTAATGTCAGAAATTAAACCACATCTTTTAAGATGTGGATGTTAGTTTGTTTTAATTTCTGAGCATCCTAAAAACAAGGGCCAATCAAACCACACTCGCCAGCAGGCGATTTTTTAGCTGTGGCAAAAAACCTTTAGGGTGTG
>JAUYDD010000042.1 GCA_030704765.1 Nanobdellota archaeon
GTCGAGAATCGAAAACCTCATGATTTATCGTGAGGTCGTAGCAAATGTTACAGTTTTCGATTCTCGAGCATCCTAAAAACAAGGGCCTGTGACAAACCCACACCTTTAGGTGTGGGTGGCCCATTGTTTTTTTGATTTTTAGGTTATGTCCTGCATTGAGAAAGAGATATCCAAGAGGTCATTTTTGGAGCGAAGGATATTTTTGTGTAAGTTGTGGAAGTGATTTTGAAAGAGCAATGAAATACATAGAAAATCAAGAGACGCATCATAATCCAGTTTCAATTTATTAAGGACGCCGTCCTCCGCCATCAGGCGGATTGCGAACAGCAGTGAGCAACCTTTAGGGGACGGAGGATGTCACAAATAAATAGTTCGTTACAAAAAGTTACCTTTAGGATATATTCTTTTACACCGAGTAATCGGCAGTTCGATTCTGGTTTCACCCATTTGATTAGATATTCTTATATACCTAAATTATTCTATGAGTATATGAAAATTTATTTAGTTAGACATGGAGAAAGCATCGGCAATGCAAATGGCATTCATCAAGGTCAAAAAAATGATTTTCCATTAAGTGAATCTGGAAAAAGACAAGCCGAGTTATTAAAAAAAAGATTTGAAAATATAAAAATTGATGCGATTTATTCCTCTGACTTTAAAAGAGCAAGAGAAACAGCCGAATTCCTGTCAGAATCTAAAAAAATTAATCTAATCTTAGATTTGAGATTAAGAGAAAGGGATTTTGGGATTATTGGAGAACAAAAAGATCTAATGAATGCGTGGAAAAATTATCTTGAAGAAGAGATTAAAAAAGGAGTAAATCCTAGAGAAGGACGACCTGTTGATGGAGAAAGTGATAAAGATCATTTTGATAGAGTTAATTCATTCTTTGAAAATCTAATAAATACTTATAAAAATAATGAATCTATTATAGTAGTTTCTCATGGTGGTACAAATAAAGTTGCATTTGGGGTAATAAAACATTTTCTTTTAGAAGAAATGTACAAAACACCTCAAGCAAATACATGTGTTAATGAGTTAGTCTTTGAAAACAATAAGTGGGTAGTAAATTCTATCAATAATACAGATCATCTAGAAATAGATGATGAAATAATAGATGTATTTAATAGCGTTAGAGACGAACCTTTAGATGTCATTAATAATCGATGCTGGGAAAAGCATATAAAATTAAAAAAACTTTTTGAGGATAAAGGATACAAAACAAAGTATAAAATTTGTTCTTTTAAATGGTCTGAGCAAAAGTTACCAATAGAAATAAAAAATTTAATAGATAATGATTTAGACTATCATTTGTACTTGATAGTTAAGATCAATGGTTTAAAATTATTAATAGACGCATCAAATGATTTTCAACTTCCTGAATATAATACTTGGAATGGAAAGAATAACTGTAATTTATGTGTTTCTCCAGCAGAGTTTATTGAAGAAAATATCGAAGAGATAATAAATAAAAAGATTAATGAAAACTATTCTAGTAGACAGATAATTTTTTTAAATCAAGTAAACGCTTTTCTAAAAAAATTAAGAGAAAAAATATGAGAATTAAATTAAGGATTTAAATTATTTATGCATCTTTGGGCAAATAAGATTTGATAATTCTTATTACTTCTTCTAGAGAATTTAATTCTGTATCTATCCCTATTCCTTCTGAATGTTGATTTTTTACACAGAACCCATATATTTTTGTTGCAGTTTCTTGGTTTCCTGTTGGAAGCGGCCATTCTCCAATCTGGATTTGTTCTTCAAGTGAAAGATTTATTCTATTTTCAACCCTTTTTATTAATACATTTAATGGTGCAATTAGTTTAAAATAATAACTTTCTACCCCCACTTCTTTTGCTAGATCTTCAAAAGGTCTAACATATTCATAACTACCAAATGCCTTATCAACAATAACTGGATGTCCTGCTGTAAGATAATTTTTAGTTAAGGATAATGCATTATTTCTTGCTAAATCTAAAAAATGATCATTGGATATTGCTCCTTTTACAAAATGTTTAATTGAATCTAAACTTAAATAAGCAGGATTTCCATTTAATATTTCCCAAAGCTTTTTTGCGGTTGTTGATTTTCCACTTCCAGAAGGACCTGAAATTATCAAACAATAAGGTCTAACTTCCATATTTGCCTCCCAAACTTCTTATTGTTTCTCCAAAAAAAGTTGAAACACATTTTTCTAATTCTTCTAACTCTTCCATAAAATGGAATTCAGGGGGAAAATCTGATTTTTCAACAACAACATCACTTGTTCTGTTTAAGGTAGTTTTCATCATAGGTGTTTTTACAAATAATCTCTTTATTTCTGGAAATGTTTCCATTGAGAAAAAATTATTTGGAACAGCATATGGAACATCAAGATAGACTTCACCTTCATTTAAAGATTCTAAATGATCATATCTAGTTACATCTAAAACTCTTGATTTATTATCTACTGTAGCAATCTTACAATTATTCTCTGATAACAATCTAAACCCAGATATAACTAAAGTTTCATGATTATGTGAAAGAAGTCTTCTAAGATGACTCTCTGAAACTAGCTGGTTTCCAAAGAATATTAAAACTTTATCAGATCTGCATAATCCTCCGGCTTCATAAAAGGCTTGAACAGGTCCTCTCGGTAAGCCTTCATAAATCTGATAATTTTTTATCCCTTGAACGCTATATGTTTCTTCAAATCTAGGGCTTAACTTGGGGTCGTCAATAGCTAAAATAATCCTTGAATCTGGAACAACTTTTCTAATTGTATCTGTTAAATAACATATTGCAGGTATTCCTAAAAGAGGTACAAGGGACTTACACTTGGATTTTCTGGTTAAATCCTTCATTCTAGAGCCTTTGCCTCCACAAACAATTATTGAATCTATACTGTCTTTCATATTTGATTGGAGAAATAAGATTATAAATAGTTTTCTATTATTGTAACTATAAAGTAACTAAATTATTTTAGTTTGGGTTTGATTAATGAGAATTTTATAAGAACATAACATTATTACTAAATATGGTTAAATGCTTCTGCAAATAACTAACTCGTCAGAAAGTATATCCTTTTAGATATAATCTTTTACACCGAGCATTCGCCAGTTCAATTCTGGTATCGCCCATAGGAACATAGCCAGTAGACTAAAGATTAATAGCCTTGTAATTGTTTAAGTTGATTTCTCATTTAATAATCTCCCTGCATCTTTCTGTACAGAAAAGCAAGAGTCAAAAGATATGGAAATGTTCTTGCTAAAAAAGCAAGATAAAAAAATCTAAAAACCCAGTTTATTTTAATCACTTATGAAAATAACAACACCAAGATTAATCATAAGAGAATTTAAGGAAAAAGACATAGCAGACATAGTTGCAAATAGGAATAGTCTAAATGTTTTAGAAAATCATTCCCTAATTCACAATAATAAAAAAGATGTAAGATCCCAGGTACTACTTAATCAGAAACAAGTAGGAAAAAAGAAAAGAGAAAATTATAGCCTTGGAATTGAATTAAAATCCAACCATAAATTGATAGGGGGAATAGATATTTACAAAGTTGATAGATTCCTAGGAAAAGCAACAATGGGTTATTGGCTAGGAAAGGATTATTGGAGACAGGGAATAATGTATGAAGCAGCCCAAGCAATGATAGAATTTGCATTTAATAAATTAGAATTAAAAAGAATTGACCTAGATACTTCAACAAAAAATATCCCTTCCAATGGATTAATTAAAAAATTAGGATTTAGATATGAAGGAACTAGAAGAAAATACCATGGACCTAAAGCAAAAGGAACCTGCTGGCATAATGCTAATTTTTATGGACTCTTAGCTTCTAAATATAAAACAAAATAAACAAAGCTATATTTTGTAATAAAAGGTACTCGTTACAAAGTATATCCTTTAGGATATAATCTTTTACACTGAGTAATTTCATTTTTAAATTATCTACAAATGTTTACTAAAAATTAGATTGCGAGCAGAGCTCTTCCGATGTATTCGATTCAGTGTGGGTCCATTTTAAAATCTCAAAAAGTAAAGCTTAGAATCTTGGTAATGGGGGGAAAAGAGAAAGAATAAGAGGAATGAATAATATTGTTGTCTTAACATAAGTTTATATATTTTGATTTATTAATTATTTTATGTTGTTGGAAATATTTAACTTCATGCATTTTATTGGCCTGGCTTTTGGTTTAGGAGGAGCTACAATAGCCTCTGTAATTTCTTCAAAAGCTATGAAAGACGAGGAGATTAGAAAGGTAATGGGAAAAATTATGCTTCCTATTGTTAAACTTATATGGGCTGGGTTGATATTGCTTATTATCTCTGGAATTTTTATTGCATTCCTTGTTACATGGCCATTAAATAAAAATTTGCTTATAATAAAACATTTCCTTGTTGCATGGATTATTATTATTGGGATTATAATCGGCAAGAGAATGAAGAATAAAAAAGATATTAAAGGATTGAGTAAACTTAATTTAATTCTCTGGTATGCTGTTACTTTAATATCTGCTTTTGTTTAAATTTAGAAACAGACAGATGGTTCGTTTACATCGTGACTCGACAGTTCGATTCTAGGTGACATATTTACATATGTTTAAAAAGCATATAATCATATTTAATTATCTTTAAAACAAAGTTTCTAAAGACCAAATTAAACATTGATAGAAGAATAGTAGCTTTTTCTTTATCTTTACTTTAATTAAATATGAAATACATGTTTAACTTTCAAAAAAATAGAATCCAAAAAACAATCCGTTGTTCTTGTGGTAACGAAGCAAAACAAAGAATTAAAAGAAATTATCCGTTTGGAAGAAAATCTAAATGCATAAAAGTGACTGATTATTATTGCATTAGTTGCGGTAAAAAACAATAATAACAAATTACAAAGCTTTTTAAAGCAACAAATATTCCAGATATTATCTTACGAACCTAGAACTCTTAAGATTATTTAAAATTTAGGATAAAGATTGTAACTCCCTCTTGATTCTTAACTTTTTTATAAAAATAAATATATTTAAGGAGGAAAAACAATGGGAAGATTCGATAATAGAAACGATAGGCCAAGAACAGGCGGATTCAATCGAGGATTTAGAAGCAATTTCGGTCCAAGAGAGATGCATAAAGCTGTTTGTGATGAATGCAAACAAGAATGTGAAGTTCCGTTTAAACCTACAGAAGGCAAACCAGTCTATTGCAAGGATTGCTATGCTAAGAAAAAACCTAGATTCTAGATAGTCAATAAACATTTTTTATCTTTTTTTTGTTACTATAGAGTTGTTACTTTATGAAAAGGTTTAAAAACCTTTTATGAACTTTATTTATAATCTATCACAAATATCTTTTTAATATCTTGCTTACTATCTTTTTTCAATAGAGAAGTTTGAATAATTATGATTTTGAAATTTACAACCTTTAAAAGCAGTAAATTTCAGCGTTTCAAACTTTTTCTTAGAGAATTTTGCAAAATTAACAAAATTCTCTATAAAATAGAAAATGTTAAATCCTTTAAAAATAAAAATTAAGAAAATAGGCCCTGATGCTGTCGTTCCAAGCCAAGGCAGTTTTCATGCAGCAGGTTTTGATATTTATTCTAATGAAAACATCATTATATTTCCTGAAGAGACTAAACTTGTCCCAACTGGCCTTGCATTTGAGATTCCTGAAGGAAAAGTCTTATTTATATGGGATAGGAGCGGTATGGGTGCTAAAGGAATACACAGGTTTTCAGGAGTGATTGATTCAGATTATAGAGGTGAAGTAAAAATAGCTTTGTTCAATTCAACAAAAGAGCCTTATGAAATTAAAAAAGGCGACAGAATATGCCAGGGAATAGTCCAGGATTATTATAAACCTGAATTCATGCTAGTTGAAGAACTTTCAGAAACTAAAAGAGGAGATGGTAGTTTTGGCTCTACTGGAAGATGAGGTTGCAGAGTTATGGACGCAAGAAAATTCATTCAGAAGAATTTTCTGCACAGAAAATCTAAAAGATTTTCTTGTGCTCAGAAATTAAAACAAACTGACATCCACATGTCAAGAACCATGGAATAAATTCCATGGCGTGTTTGGTTCTTGAGCACCCCCAAAATTATTTTTGCTTTCTACATATTAATAATAAGTAAGGTACGCAAAAAATAATTTTGCTGGTCTTAAAAGATGTGGTTTAATTTCTGACATTAT
>JAUYDD010000014.1 GCA_030704765.1 Nanobdellota archaeon
TGATTTTATATAAACCATTTTAGAATCACCTCATTTAATTACATATTTATCGACGAGAAAGTATATATACTTTTCTGTTTATCGTCGATAAAACAAAGTAAAGAATAATCCAATAATTGTGACACAACCTCGTGCAGAAAAAACCATAAAAGTTTTTTCTTGCATCCTAAAAACAAGTGCCTGTAACAAACCACACACTTTAGTGTGTGGTGGCACATTGTTTTTTTGATAAATAATATTAAGTGGTTAAGTTGTAATAAAATTACAATTATTTGTTTAAAATATAATTATAGGAAATAACTTTAATTTCCGTATATTTAAGAAGTTATTTCCTAAATAGACAAATAACAAAATTTTTCCGAAAATTTATGTTATTTGCTATAAATACAAATCAAAAAAGATTTCTTATCCTTTAAATTATTCCTTTATCCAGAACTATTCATTCTTCTTTTGTTTTCTTTTTCTTTTTACTCTTCTTAACTTTTTACGCTGCCATTTCCAGCGCATCTGATTCTTCTTTTTCCATCTACGACTTGAACGTTTCATAGCTTTAGAAGAAAAAAATGATTTATAAAGTTTTCTGATGAGAATTTTTAACATCTTCATTCTTTAAAAACCAGCAATAAGTCCTGTCAAGACCTTCATCTATTGCTATTTGAGGCTTCCAATTTAGGGAATTTTTTATTTTTTTATAAGAAAGACAGCTTCTTTTTTGCTCTCCTTTTCTGATTTCTTCATATTTTGGTTCAAATCTATTCTTGAAGTATTTGTTTAGTTTTGAAAAGATTTCTATAACATCTGTTTCTTTTTCTGTCCCAAGATTGTAAATTTCGCTTTTCCCATCCTCTAAAACCAGGATATTTGCATTCACAACATCTTTTACATAAACGTAATCTCTGGTTTGAATCCCCCCATAAATAATAGGATTTTTTCCTGAAAACATGTTATCTAGAAATATTGAAATAACTCCTGCTTCACCATCAGGATTTTGCCTTGGGCCATAAACATTAGAATATCTTAATGAAGTAAATTTTAAGCCATGTATTTTGTTATAAAAGTTCAGGTATTTTTCTATAGCAAGTTTTGCACATCCATAAGGAGAAATAGGATATTCTTTATACTCTTCTGTTGTTGGAATTTCTTTTGCATCACCATATATTGCACCTCCTGTTGAAGAAAAAATAAAATGTTTTATGTTATACTTTAGCCCTATTTCTAGTAAATTGAGAGTGTTCAATATATTCATTTTTGCATCATGCAAAGGGTCTTCAACTGATTTTCTTAAGTTAATATTTGCTGCTAAATGATAAACAATCTCAGGTTTTTCTTTTTCAAAAATCTCTTTTATTTTTTCGTGATTCACTAAATCTTCATTAAAGAGTTTAGCTTTTTGGTTTATGTTCCCTAGTTTTCCAGTTGAAAGATTATCTATAATAACAACTTCATTATTCCTGTTTACCAGAGAATCAGCAAGATGACTTCCTATAAAACCTGCACCACCTGTTATTAAGATTTTCATTTTTTTAATCATATAATAACTAAGAAATATAGAATATATTTTTAATCAATATTTTTCTTAATCAATATATATCGTTGTTGCAAGAATATACTGAATATACCTAAATCTAAATAATGCCTAATAATCTATGAACAGGCATTTTTTTATCTAACACAAGTTCTAATAAGCTTCTATTTAAATAATAATATTTTGAATCTCTTCCTTTTATTCTCAAATAAGGAGAGGCAGTTAAAATTTCCATATTATACTTTGTAAAATCATCTCTTTTTTCTATTAATGCTTCATAAAGTCCAGATTCTTTTTCTTCTGTTCTTAATTCAATAGTTGCTGTATTATCTATATTAAAAGAATATTCTGGATTTAATGCGATTCTAACAGTTCCTCCTATATTTATAGGTGCTTTATAATCTGAATCTGAAAAATCACGCTCTTCAGTTTTTGAAGAATCACCAAGATTATATATTGCAATCATTGGCCCTTTTTTTGATTTTATTTCAACTTTAGAACTTTTATTTGTTGAAGGATTAGCTATATCCAATGTTAATAATTCCAGATGAGAAAGATTTAATATAGTCATGAAGCAATTTGGAGGAACTGGAACTTTATCTTTTGGTTTGCAAACATAAAATTTTGCTCTTTTACCTTCTTCATAGATAAACATTCCTCCATATCCTTGAAATTCATAGATTTCTTGCACTTCAAAGTTTTCTGGAGGGTGAAGATGCCCCATTGATGATGCATGCATAAACCCTTTATTTGCAAACTGAAGATTCCAAAAAAGAGTCATATTAGGAAGTTTTTCAGAAGGAGTATCAAACTTTGATTCTTCACCTATATAAATTTTATTAATTCTTGAATCAAATCCTCCAAAGCCGTCTGCTATAGTTTTAACAAATTTTCTCCCTATATTTTCTAGTTCTTCTCTAGTTCTTTTATTTGTTTGATATTCGCCTTTTGATTTTAATTCTTCTATTGTTTTTGTATTTTCATTCATTTTAAATTTCTGTTGCAAGAGCAACTGTTCCTCCTGCATCTCCTCCTATAATCTTATAAGGTATTGATGTTAGGCAAAACTGATTTTTTCCAAATGTTCTTTTTAATTCTTCAAGATTTACAAGAGTCTCTAAGATAAGTATGTCTTTTCCAAGAAGCAGCCTATGGCTTTCGCTGTTACTTCCTTGAGGGTCTATTGAGAATGAATCTATTCCTACTACATTTAATCTATAACCACTTAAATATTCTGCAGCTTCATTGCTTAAATATGGAAAAGTTTTTTCAAATGCTTGTTTTTTATTCTCAGAAAGTCTTCTTTCTGATTTTCTCATTTCATCACAAAATCCAGTATATATAACTAATCCAGATATAAGGGGGAATTGATTGAAATCAAATACTTGTAAATCACTTAGTTCTATTCTTCTTTGTTTTCTAGCTAGTAATCCAGAAGATGTTAAGTCTATTAATGCTGAAGAATTTACAAACTTGCTATCTTCATATCAGTCAATTGTCTTTCCATCTGGAAACTTATGCGCTGGTGCATCAATATGAGTTCCATGATGATTCCTTAATTTCAAAAATGCAAATCCAGACTTATATTTATCATCTGGAAGAGTAAATGTTTCATATACATCTTTCTCTAAAATTAGAATCTTGATCTGGTTTAATTCTCTTTTTGCCTTAGTTATTTCTATTTCTGGTTCTGGGTCAGAAGGATATTTGAACATACCTTGATGCAAGGGATAGGATAAATTGACAATTACCATTTTCTTTTATATTTTAAAATTTGAGTTTCCTTATTTATTTTTGAAAAAGAGTTATAAACTGGAAATTGATTATAGCACCTATGTATTGTATTAAGATTTCTTATTGAATTCTGGAAATTTGTAATTGGCTGTTCTCCATTTTGAATTGCTCTATTTAGATTCCTAAGAATATTATTATATTCATTAGTTGAAATCCTTAGATATGGATTTGGAGACCATGATCTTCCATCTGAAGCAGTAACAGTTCCTTCATTAAAATCTAAAGTCACAACCGTTTCCCCTCCACCTTCTTCACTTTTGAAAGTAACTCTGAATTGCTTTGAATCCTTGGGATTTCTTTCTGCTCCTTCGAATCTATCTATAAATTTCGCAATTGTAAAATTTCCGTTTGCATTATTATGGAAAAAACTTCCCTTAATTTTAAATTCAGTTTCTACATAAGTTTCAACATCATAAGCTTCACATTTTCTATAATCCTCGGTTTTTGGATTTCCAGGATAAATATCATAAGCTGCTTTGGATGTCTCTGAAATTTTTCCACCTATGTTTGAAATTATTCCAAATAAATGAACACCCATATCCAAAAGAAGCCCGGTTCTGTTTTCTATTGATAAAAGATTCTTTGTTCTTGCTTTGTTTGGATCATCTTTTTCCAGGGTATGCGCTTCAATTTTTGAAATTCTTCCATATTGCATGATCATTTCCCCTATTCTTTCATAAAAAGTAATTGTTGCTCTTTTAGCAGAATAATGTTCAGCATCCATGTGTACAGTGCCATTGCTATTTGTTTTATCTACAATATCTTCAAGCCTATCTAATTGAGTCCTGTCTGCTATATGAAATTCATTTGTAACAATAACCAAAGGTTTTTCGCATACAATATTATGGTCTGCTCTTAAAAGCGTTTCAATATAGTCTATATGTGTAGGATTTTTTGTAAAAACAACTGCTTCATAATCTCCATCTGGGATATTAATGGGATTTTCATTTCTGTTTAATGGAAAATAATTTAATTTATCCTTTCTAAGCCTATCAATCAAATAAGTTATGCTTCTTATTTCTGTTAAAATATTTGTAAATCTCCAGTCCTGGCCAGTTTTTAGTGCTTTCTGTCTATCACCTAATTCTCGGACTAATCTTTCAAGCACAGAATTTTTGTCTTTTTCACTTACACCACAAATAGTCATTAAAGTAAAAATGTCTGAAACACCATCTTCAAAAAGAGCTGCAAAAAATTTTGCCAATGCCCATTCAGAAGTATAAGCAAATTGTATTAAATTTCTGGCTGTCATTTTATTTATCTTTTATGTCGGAAATTGAAAACCTCATCTTTTAAGATGAGGTAGTTTACTTGCATTCAATTTCCGAGCATCCTAAAAATTTCCGAATCAGAAAAATCGCCGATCAAACTCCATCCTTCAGGATGGAGTAGGCGATTACTTCAAAATCTTCTATAGATTTTGAATGTTCCAAAAAATCTTATGAAAGATTTTTTTGATTTCAGGAAATTTTTTTGAT
>JAUYDD010000192.1 GCA_030704765.1 Nanobdellota archaeon
GGTTTTTTGCCACAGCTAAAAAATCGCCTGCTGGCGAGTGTGGTTTGATTGGCCCTTGTTTTTAGGATGCTCGAGAATTGAAAACTGTAACATTTGCTACGACCTCACGATAAATCATGAGGTTTTCAATTCTCGACATAATAAAGGTTATTTATTTTAAATTTATTACATAGATAATATCAAATAACAATATTTATAAAACAATTTTTCTATCAAAGACTAACAAAAGATGGAAAACGATTCTACAATCTGGACAGAAAAATATAGGCCTAAAAAATTTGAAGAGGTTGTTGGTCAGGACGATATAATAAAAAATGTCCAGAACCTTACTAAATCCTTTAACATACCTCATATGATGTTCGCAGGCCCAGCAGGAACAGGTAAATCAACACTTGCTTTAATTGTTGTAAAAAACCTTTTTGGAGTGCACTGGAAAGAAAATCATCTAGAACTTAATGCTAGTGATGAAAGAGGTATTGATGTAGTAAGGCAGAAAGTAAAGGATTTTGCAAGAACTAAATCACTGGGAAATGTTCCATTCAAAGTCATATTCTTAGATGAAGCAGATGCACTTACAAAAGAAGCACAGCAAGCATTAAGAAGAACAATGGAGAACTTCACATCCACATGCAGGTTCATAATGTCTTGCAATTATTCATCAAAAATAATTGACCCAATACAATCAAGATGCGTTGTTTTCCGTTTCAAGCTTTTAGAGAAAAAAGATATTGAAAAAAGAATCCGGCTCATTATAGAAAAAGAGAAACTGCAGATAGATGACAAAGCTATAGAGGCCCTATATGAAGCATCAGAAGGAGATTGCAGAAGAGTCATTAACCTCCTGCAGGCAAGTTCCTCAATTTCAACAAGAATAACTCCTGAACTAGTGAATACTCTTATATCAGGAGCAGAACCTGCTGAAATAAAAATAGTTCTAGAATATGCTTTGTCAGGAGATTTCTTAAAAGCAAAAGATAAATTATTAGAAGTGATGCTAAAAGAATCAATTTCAGGAACAGACATAATAAAATCTATTCAAAAAGAAATCTGGAACCTGCAGATTGATGATGAATTGAAAGTAAGATTAACAGAAAAGACAGGAGAAGCAGAATTCAGGATAGTTGAAGGCAGTGATGAATTCATACAACTAGAAGCTCTTTTAGCAAGTTTTGTGTTAGCTGGAAGAGGGATAAATAGGTAAAAAATAAATCTTATTAACTTAAAATCAAAGATTAAATTTTATACAAAATGACACTTCCTTTAATTGAAAAATACAGAGCAAAAACTTTTGCAGAAATAAAAGGCCAGGATAGTGCAATATCAGATTTAAAGACTTTTTTTAAGACTTTTCCAAGAAAAAAAGCAATAATATTAAATGGCCCTGTTGGAACAGGGAAGACCTCAATAACAATAGCTCTTGCAAATGAATATAATCTGGAATTATTTGAATTAAATGCAAGTGATTTAAGAAATAGGAAAAAACTTGAAGAGATTTTAAAACCAGCTAGCCAGCAAAGCTCTTTGTTTAAAAAAGGAAAAATAATTTTAATGGATGAAGCTGATGGTATAACAACTTCTGATAATGGAGGTTTGCCTGAATTGATTGCATTAATAGAAAAAACAGCTTATCCAATAATAATAACAGCAAACGATATCTGGCAGAGAAAATTCTCTTTACTCAGGCAAAAATGCCAGATAATTAATTTAAAAGAACTAAAAGAATCAACAATCCTTGAGATTGTTACAGATATACTAAAAAAAGAAAAAAGAGAATTGAGTAAAGAAACAATAAGCCTTATTGTAAAGAACTCTAAAGGTGATGTGCGTTCTGCATTAAATGACCTGCAGATAGCTTTAAGCTTAGGGGAAAATATTTTTATTGAAGAACTATCAGAAAGAGAAAAACAAGAGAGTATATTTGAGACACTAAAAAAACTCTTCCAAGAAAGGACAACAAAAGATAGTGTAAATCTGTTTGACAATACTAATATGGGACTTGATGAGATTGTATTATGGATTGAAGAAAACATCCCATCAGAATATAAAGGCCTGGCATTAGTAAAAGCTTATGAATATCTTTCAAAAGCAGATGTTTTCAAAGGAAGGATCTATCGCCAGCAGTATTGGAGATTTTTGGTTTATCAGAATTTTTTCTTATCTTTTGGAATATCTTCAGCAAGTAAATTAAAATCCTCAAGATACACTCAATACAAGCCTCCCTCGAGGATATTGAAGATTTGGCTTTCTAATCAGAAAAATGCAAAGAAAAAATCCATATCCCAGAAATATGCAGAAAACTGCCATATGTCAAAGAAAAAAGCAATGAAAGATAGTTTCTTGCATCCATTTATAATATGCAAGGAAGCAGAAGATAAATTAAAACTAGATGAAAAAGAAAGGGAATATTTAAAAGATAAGCGCGGAGCAATAATTGTTGCTAATAAATTAAATAGGTTTAGGATTTAATCTTTTCCAGAAAAATAAACTTCTTCTCCATTAAATGCTCTAAATCTAACTCCTGTTTTTCCTTGAGCAGCTTCTTCTAATCTTCCAACTACCCTTGATTCATATCTCCTGCCGGTTAATACTGCTTTAGCTCTTTCAGGATCTTCGCAAGTTACAAATGCTTCATTTCCCATAGGCCATTTTGCATGAGCATTTCTTAATGACAATGAATAAGCTGCCATTAAAACTTCTCTCCAATCAGGATCGAATAATCCTCCTTCAACAAAACCTTGTTCATCTTTTTTTCCTATTTCAACATAAAGTCCATGTCTAGCAAAGGGTCTTGCAAGCTTTCCATCATAAGCACCACCACTCATATGATAAACACTTGTTGCAAAACCATTATCTAATAATTCTTTAAACACAGGATAAAATACAGTTGATGGTTCAGCTAAAAACTCTCCAAAAACTTTTCCTGCATCTTCCATATGCCAGTGTTTTCCAAATAATTTCTCCATGATTTCTCGTTTAACAGTAATTCCATTTGATCTTGGATTAGGTTTTCCTCTAATAGCAACAAGATAATCTCCAGGATTAGGTTTTGGTAAATCTTTTAATCTAGCATCATCAATTGTAGAAACAACAGAGCCACTTATATTATAGGTGCTTACATAACCTTTTAATCTATTTTTAACATTTTTACCCTGCATTATTGATAAAATCTGCATTTTTTTAGCCACAAAAAATGCTCTATCTCTAATAGAATAAACAGGTATATTTCCATCGTATTCAACTAATCCTGAAACAACTTGGGGTGTTGCTCCAATTTTAACACAATCATCAAGATTCATTGCAAAAAAATCTAAAACTCCTTCTTCAAATTTTTCAAATCTCTCATAAAATTCTGTTTTTGTTCCAATTCCATCAGAATTAATAATAACTAACTTTCCTTTAGGATCAAATACAGCATACCAAATATTTTCTCCATTTTCATCTTCAACGCAAAAAACTCCTGGAACCTCATTTATAAAAGGTGAATCTCTAGAAATAAAACTAATTCCTGTTCCTGTAATATTGCAATCACAATTAACTCTTTTACCAAGGTTTGCAAGTTCTCCGTTTAGAATAGGAACTCTTAATCTTCTAGCAGCTCTAGCTATAGATTCTCCAACAATCCTAACTAATCCCTCATCAGTTCTAGATGCATCAATAATATCAGACATTCCAGCAACATGAGAACCAATAAGTTTACCAGCACAAAAAACATTTTCAACTACAGATTCTGAATATCTTTCTATATCCATTTCTTCAGGATTTCCTCCAACTGAATAAACAACACATAAACTATTAGAAGGTACATTAACAGCATTTAATCCATTTTTTCCAGGAATAATCTGTCTTAAATGATCATAAGGAATTCCTCTATTAAAAAAATCATATTCATGAGTTGTAGAAGCTATTTCTGCAAGTAATGTTGACATCTCATCTTTTTCTTTAATATCAAGTAAGTATTGTTCAGTCATTTTCACTCCAACCTCACTCCACTTGGTATTGGTTCTCCATCAAAATATAAATTTCCATTTTCATCTCTTGCAAATCTTCCCAAAGCAATATCTTCTAATGTTTTTGGAAAAATCACCCAGTCTCCTTTTTCTTTTAATACATTTTGATAATGTTCTGCTATTCTTTTAGCAAGTTCATGATCTCTAGCATATTGTTCTGGATCTGTAACAGTTAAAGGTCTTGAAACCATTAATAAATGTCCACCATCAACTTCATTTGTCACTAAATGAGTTGAAGACCTAAGTTCTTTTTCACCTGATATTAATGCTTTATATACAGCTTTATCTCCTGTATATTTTCTTTTTCCACTTTCATCAACAATTGATAAATTAGCAGGATGAACATTTACACCTAAATAATGTTCCAACAATATAGGAGAAGCAATACTCATATAACCTGCAAATGCTAATACATCTGGAGAAAAAGCATCTAATGCCTCAATGGTCTCATTATCAAACCTCATTCTAACTCCCATACTCTTTAAAGGTGCATTTCTTTTTTTATAAAATCCTCTGATATCTCTTGTAATAACAGGAATATCATAATCTCTTCCAATTTCAGGTGCTTTACTATCAAATCTATCAGAAAAAATTACACTAACATGATAAGGAGATTGTCCTTGCTCAGAAATTAATTTTAATTCATGCTCAATTATTTTCCTTAAATTACTTCCTGAACCTGACATAAAACCAGCTACAAACATCTGTACATTTTCATCATAATCATATAATTTTGTTAGTGTCATTTTAAAATTTCTATGAGATTAAAATTTTTACCAATGACCAAAACACCTTTCAAGTGTTGCTGGCATTGCAATACCATGCTTATTTGCAGCGTCAATAGAAAGAATATCTTTCTCAGACCCATATGGTTGAACAACAGCGCAAGTTCCGACTCTTGCAATAAATTCAAGAGAATCTGGAAATGGAAAAAATGCATCAGATGAACATACAGCTCCTTGAAATGGATTATCTTTTAATTGTTCATATCCCTCAATCCCTTTTAATTTATCATAAGAAATTCCTTCCCTATCCATTGCGTTCTGCATTCCACTAATTATAGCATCAACAACTGCTTTTACTCTTGCTACTTTTCCAGAGCCCATTGCTACTGATACACCATCTTTAACAAAAACAACACCATTGCTTCTAGCTCCTGAAAGATTTAAATACCATGCAGTTAGAAGGTCATCTAATCCATTAGGGGTTAGAACTTTTTGTATCTGATGTCTCTCTCCATCTTTAACAACATATGGCTTTAATACAAAATCATCAGCTCTCATAATTGAAGTTAAAAATAAATCTTGTATTCCAAATCTTCCGCTAGGCATTTCTTTAATAGATAATAATCCATAAGTATCACCTCCCCTGAATCTTGGTAACTTATCAAGATGAGAAAATTGTCCAATTCTTAATGTTTTCGATTGTCTTTCTAAATAACCAATAACACCTTCTTCATATTCTGGAGCTGCAACAACATCAACAAAAAAAGGATTCTGTTCTCTTAATTCATACATTGCTTCTGCAGTTTGCATTGTTAAAGGAGTAGAAAATGCTGTTGTTCCACCAAAATTACTTAATAAATCAGCATGTCTTGCAAGCCTGAATAAATCTGTCTGAGTTCTTAGATTATCAGAAATATTATGATAATTTATTTTTGCAAATCCAGAAACAATATTATGTTTCATTATAACAACAACTTGTTTATCTCTAAAAAATTTTAAAACATCCATTGCTCTGCAAATGTCCATTGTATTTGTCAATGATAATCCTCCTTTTCCCTTGCTATCAGTTCTTACAGATCTAACATCAGTCAGTCCAGAAATAATTTTAGTATTATGCGGTCCAAGTGAAGCCAAATTATAAATTGCAGCAGCCTGGCTTGGATTTTCTCCATATTTTAAATCCCATTCTTTAACAAATGTAGCATGAATAACATCAGGAAATTCTCCAGGATTTCTCGTTCTATAAGCTTCTCTTTCATTTGTGATATCTTTTTCTAATGCCATTTTATTCTCCTCTATCAGCCCTGTTTATAACAAAAGTTTCAAGCCCTGATGGTTTAACCATCATAACTGCTGCTGCTACTCTATAAACTTTATTATTATCATCAGGATTTGGTTTTCCAATAGCTTCATATAAACATTTACAAATATCTCTTGCCATAATATAACTCATTCTTGATTCAATCAAATCTCCACTAAAAGGCAATAGCCTTGGTTTTTCATTTCCTCCAAGATAAGTAGGTAAAGAGAGTACAGTCCCTCTTTCGCAATGAGGTGTTTTAGATAAATCAGGCCCAAGTGATATTGACATAAATGAAAATGACATAAATGAAAAAGGATTAGGATATTTTAAATTTAAACAAATATTAATTCTAGAAGTAAAATTAGGATCATCAGGCTCAAAGCTTGTAACATCAATATCTCTATCATATTGAGGATCATACATAATATAAGGTTCATCAAAAGCTGATTCTAAAATATCTAATGGATTAGTGTAACCATGAGCACCTAAATTAATAAATTTAGAATAAATTAAATCTGTCTGGATTCCATTACTAGCTACAATTCCTGTAACATCTCCATTTTCCTTTTTAACTGGTCTTATTGCAGGATAATAAATCAAAGCAGGGCTTCCTTTTGCTATTTCATCTTTTAATTTAGCTAATTCTTCAACTGTATTAATTTTAAACATTCTTTTTAATGATTCATCATCTGTCACAGCTTCTACCCTTATAGTTCCTGTTTTTTCACCAACTTTTAATCTTCTTGCTTGTGATGGAGAACTTCTTCCAGTTAAAGTATACCCAACTCCATAATAATCTTCAATAGTCACAATTCTATGTAATGCTCTTCCTGAATATTTCATTTCCCTTAATTTTGAAAAATCATCTGCCATTTTTTTCTTTTCCTTCTTTATTTTAAAAAATTTTTTTGGTTTTTATAGTTTTATGTATTATAAAAACCATTTTAAATCACACGCTCTTTGCATATGAAATATTTGCACTTGCTCGTTCACAAGCAGAACCCAGATAGTCCTCTAATCTTCCTTGCAATATACATTGTTTTATTATAGTTAGTCTTTTATATTGTTCTAAAAATTCTTTGTCTTCTTGACATACATAAAGTAACTTTCTTCCACTCCTCTTTGCTTCTCTTCCCATGACTTTCACAAATTCATGTCCTACGCCATATTTTGAATGAACAAATCCTTCTGCTCGTAAAATTGCAACCATAGCTTCTGTTGGATTTTCTCTTACAGCATTTAAATTTTCAGCTATTCTGTTTTCATTAACAGATAAAGTTTCTAAAGATTTATTTAATCTAACAAATGATTCATAAGTTTCAGCTATCATTGCATTCGGCTGATATCTTGCTTGAACACTTCCTCTTAAATCTCTTTGAAAATCAGAATGAATCATCTCATATAATACTCTCATTCCAGATTCAACTACTGCAACTTTGCCAGAAATATTTTCCCAATTAATTGGATTATTTTTTCCTGCATCTGCACTTGATCCACCAAGTCTTTCACTAGCTTCTCTATCACTGACTTCACCTATAGCAGAAGAATATAACATCCTCATATCATTTGTAAAATCACCTAAAACATGCATTAAACTTACTAATCCATGTCCAACATCAGCTAGTCTTTCTTTTTGTGTAATTTGCGTTGCTGTATAATCAGGTTTTAATTCTAAACATGCTAAAACAGTTTTTTCAAATTCCATTGATTTTCCATCACCAACAACCATATCAATACTAGCACCTGTTCCAACAATACCTGATATTTTTCCTCTTAAATCATTAAAATACATATCACATCTAAAAACTCTTTCTGCAAGTCTTGCAACATAACCTGCTAAAACACCTCCAAACAAAACAGGAGAAGTATTTTGTAAATGAGTTCTTCCAACTTGAATAACATCTTTTGTATCTTCAGCTAAATCGCATAATTTCTTAACTGATTTTGCAATTTCAGGTCTGATTATTTCTACCCATACTCTTTTCAATAATCTAGCTCTTGCTGTATCTAAAATATCATAAGAAGTTGTTCCAGGGTGTAAAAGTGCTTTTGTTTCAGGTGAAACAAATCTTCCAATTTCTTCAATAACAGCTAATTGATCATGATGAGTAACTTTTTCTTCTAATAAAGCCATGTTAAGTAGATCAATTTTATCCAATACTAAACCAAATTCTATCAAATGTTTTGGCTTAGCTTGCCCAAATTCAACCCTAGTCTGTAGAAGAACTCCTTGGAGAGATACACAAGCTCTCCATTCAGCTTCTGCACTTAGAAAATCTCTTAAAGTATCAATAGCTTTTCCATATTTTCCATCATCAGGTGAAATGCATTTAAGCCTGAATTCTCTAATAGCTTTTTCTTCTATACTCAATTTTGAAACTAAATCTAAGTCATCTGCCATTTTAAAATTTAAGCTACTAATCCATAATTAAAAAGCGATTCTAAAATCTCCTCTCTTGGATTCTCTATTTTTGGAACCTCCTGTCTTGTTATTTTTTCAGCAATTCCCTTATATATTGCAGATATTTTCATGAATTCTTCAACAGGAACTCTGTAAGTTCTTGCTAGTTCTCTTCTTTCAGGCATTCTATCATCATTAAGCAATATATCCTTGTCAAATTGAGCTAACAAAAACTGCCTGAATGGCTCTTTAGAATTTTCTACAATTCTTCCTTGTGAATAAGCATCTGCGTCCCAGAATCTTGATGAATCAGGAGTTCCAACTTCATCAATATAAATCATTTTTGGATTTCCACTAACAAAATCTATAACATAACCGCATTCTTTTTTATCATCAGCTAAATTTTGTTTAATATCAGCTAAATCTCTTTCAATAACAGCATATCCTTCTCTTAATAATCTTTCAAACTCAAAAACATCTTCTACTGATTTAAATCCCAGCTCTTTAAAGTGGTCTAAAATCTGTTGTCTTGTTAATTTTGCATCATCTCCTTTAGGCATTCCAGAAATATGTCCTAAGTTTCCTTTTGTAGTTGGAGTAAGCAATAGTTCAGGTAGTCTTTGATTCTTTTTTAATCCATCAGGTAAAATATTTCCGCAAAACTCCCTTATTCCTTTTTCATAAGCCCTCCACATGCTTCCACTAATATATTGCCTTGCAATACCTTCAACTAAAACAGGTTCTGCTTTTTGAACAATCCAGACTAAAGGATGAGGAATATCTAAAATATGATTGCCAGCTAAGCCTTCATTATCAAACTTATCAAACCAGTATTTTGAAATTATATTTAAATCAGCTCCTTTTCCAGGAACAGCTCTTAAACCTTGCTTTGCTTGCCATACAACATCAAATGCAGAAACCCTATCAGAAGTGATCATTATGCCAAGAGGTGTAACCTTAGGAACTTTATAACCTCTTTCCCTTATAATCCTTGCACTATCTTTTAAACTTAGCCAATAAACACTCCTAACTTTTCCATTATGAACATTGCCATGATGTCTTATAGGAAAATTATGAGTTTCAAATAACGCAAGATTTTCTAAACTTTTTGCCATTTTTTTCTCTTTTTTATTTCAATAAATTTAAAGTTAATTAACTAAGTATATAAATTTTCTCTAAGAAAATTTATCTAAATTGAGTGATGAATTATCCTCTGCAATAATCCACCCCATTTCTGAAAATATCAAGACCAAGGCCATGGTCTGGAAGAGTTCCTTTTATTTTTTGTAATGTTGCTAATCTATGATTCATAGGCCTGTTATATCTTTCAGGATGAGGCATTAATCCAAAAATTAAACCTGTTGGGTCACAAATTCCTGCAATAGCTTGTATAGAACCATTTGGATTATCTGGATAATTCGTTGTTGCGATTCCACTAGAATTAGCATATTGAAAAACAACCTGATCCTCATCAAATAATCTCTGAATTAAATCAGGAGGAGCAACGAATTTTCCTTCACCATGAGCAACAGGCAAGTCAATTGAACTAATTCCTTTTGTCCAAATACATTTACTTTCTCTTGGTTGAACAAGTTTAACCCATCTGCACTCAAATCTTCCACTATCATTATATGTTAAGGTTGTTGTTTGTTTGATTTCTCCATTAACTCTTGGAAGTAATCCATATTTAACTAAAACCTGAAATCCATTGCAAATACCAATTACAGGTTTTCTTTTATCAATAAAATCATTAATTTTATCTTCTAAAAAATGTTTTAAATCTACTACAAATATTTTTCCAGAACCAATATAATCTCCATAAGAAAATCCTCCTGGAATTGCAAGTATGTCAAATTGATCTAAACTTACTTGTCTATTTTCAGCAGGATCATACCCTTTAATTATGCTATTCAAATGAACTATTTCAGCATCACCACCAACTTCATTAAATGCATATTTAGTTTCTCTATCGCAATTAGTTCCATCTGTTCTCAATACACATACTTTTGGTTTCATAATCTAATCTCTCCTTTATTTTTTGCTCTTAGTTCTGGAACAGTTGTTCTAACAACCTCTCTTCCTTGATAATTAACATTAAAACCATGTTCAGAACTCACATGACCTATCTGCCTGCAATAAATTCCTTGCATTTTTTCTTCAAATTCTCTTGTTCTAGATTGAAGAACAGAAACAACAAATCTTCCTGTTGTTTCTGAGAATAATATTTTATCTGCTCTTCCAAGATTATTATCAATATTATCTAAATTAACATCCAAACCCATATCACCAGCAATAGAACAATTTGCTAATGCTAATGCTAAACCTGCTCTTCCAACATATTGACAAGAATGAACTAAACCCGATTTTATTGCATTAGGCAATTTATTGTATCTTGGGTTTATTTCATCAAAATCTGATTTAGGAACATTTCTTCCAATAAATCCCTTCATTTGATAAAATTCACTTGCACCAAGTTCATCTCTAGTTTCACCAATAACATAAACTGCATCTCCAGGTATTTTAAAATCCGCTGTTGTTGCTGTTGAATCATCTTCAACAACTCCAAGTCCGCTCATAACAATTGCAGGCCTTGCTTTAACTCTAACTTCCCTGCTTGTTTCTGTAGAAATATAACTTCTTTCCATTGAAGTTGAATCTTTTCCAGATATCCTTGGTGTTCCAAAATAAATTTCTGCATCAGCAGACCCTTTAAGCATTCTAATAACTTTTGCAGCAACACTTGGATCAGTTTCAGGTTTAGGGCATAAAGTATTTCCATTAAAACAAATTTTTTCTAAATTTCCACCAGCAGAAATAATTCTTCCAATAGAATCAACTACATTATTTCTGCCCATATGATAAGCATCAATATCCCCTTGCAATAGATTATTTCCTAATGATTCAATTAAAACTTCTTTTTCAGTTAAAACAGGATGATATGAGATTGCATCACTTTTTCCCATTCCTTTGCCAACCAAAGGCTTAACAACACTTCCACCCTGGACTTCATGGTCAAACCTAGTTAAAATCCAATCAAATAATTGCGTATTAGCTCTTCCTATTAATTCCAAGAATGTATTTGTTAAATCAAGTTTTTCTGTTATTTCAGGCTCTCTATAATTGCAAGGTCTATGATGCGCATAGATTATCATCTGAGGTAATCCTCTATGTAAGAACTGTACAGGTAATAATCCGACTGTCATATTCTGGTCTATTACTTTTAACATGCCTGAATTATTAAATTCAGCAATTTTCACAGCTTCAACATTATTATGTTTGCATATTTCTTCTAATTCAGCTGAACGTTCTTTTTTAACTACAACAACTTCTCTTTCCTGAGCTTCAGAAACAATTTTTTCCCATGATGTTAATCCTAAATATTTTTCTATAACATAAGTTAAATCAACCTCTGCCCCGCCTCTCCCATTTGTTTCAAGATTAAAAATTTCTCCTGATGCAATTTCATATTTTAATTGCTCAACAAAAGGAGAACCAACACTATTCAGTTCTAAAACCCCCTCAAGACCTGCTAATCTATCTTCAACTAAGCTTTGTTCATCAATCCCACAATATTTATATCTTTGTTGAATTCCATATCTTTTACTCTCAAAATCATCTAATAATTTTGCTAATTCACCAAGAGCACTGCTCCATCCACCTGCTCCGCAATCTTGTGAAGCAGCAATTATTCCTTTATATGCAAGTATTCTTTGAGTTTCAAAAACATTTTTTTCTATTATAGGATTTCCAATCTGAACACTTTGATTAACTTGGCTGCTTGTTTCAGCATCTGAAGATAAATCCATAGATGAACCAGTTGCTCCATGAATTCCATCTTTTCCAACTTTTCCTCCAAGTGTATATGCAACATAACCAGGTTTAATGTCTTTAAGATGAGTTTTTCTTCCATTAATTTCAGCTGGAGCAACTGCAACAGCACCAACTCCAACAGCACATTTTAAATAACTGTCATCAAACATCACATTTACAGACATAGTAGGAATCCCCATTTTATTCCCATAATCCTCAACTCCGCCTACAACAGTTTCTAAAGTTCTTAATGGAGATTGAATGTCTAATGATAAATCCCTATATGATGTAGGATTAACAAATATTGACCACCACTGGCTTGAAACAATATCCATAAAAATTCCAGTAGAATCATTATCTCTTATTACTCCTCCAACACCAGTATTAGCTCCTCCAAATCCATCTAAAGAAGAAGGATGATTATGAGTCTCAACTTTATGAGAACCATTGATTCTTTCATTGATTTTAAAAACTCCAGAATTATCCTCAAAAACAGATATAAGCCAGTCTATATTTCTATCAGCAATTATTGCATAAGTTGCAGGTTTTATTATTGATTTAAAAACACTATCAGTAACATTTGGTAGTCCAGATTCATCATCAGTATCATCAGATACATAAATCCATTTTCCATTAAATTTTTTATGAACGCAATGCTCACTCCAAGTCTGAGCTAAAACTTCTAGTTCAAGGTCTGTTAATCTCTCTTCCAGACCTGCTTCTATTCTTTGCTGAATAAATATTGGATCTTTAGTCAAATCCTTGATTGTCCGCATTTCTGCAAGGTTTAAAGCTAAATATCTTTCACCAGAAAGTCTTATTAATCCTTCATCATCTAAATTAACATCAATATATTGAAAAGCAGGAGGTTTTGGTAAATTAACATCAGGATAATGAAAACCAATTCCAATTTGAGAATCCCATTCTTGGGAATCAACTCTTGTAAACTGATTAATTAATGGATTTCCAAGCCTTCTTATTAATGAAAAATATTCTTGGGAATCAAGTCTCCTATCCATAAATGTTGAGAAGAACGAGATACATTTCCAATTTCTCTTCCTAAAACCCTGCTTAAAATATTTCTTACTTGTTCCCCATCAGGGTCATTAACACCTGGCCTAAATGATTGTTCAATTATCACACTATCTTTAGGAGGTTCTGTCACAACCGGCTTATCAATTGTACTTATTTCAGAAATAGAATCAGTAAGAATCTCTTGAATTTGTTCTAGTTCATAAGGTCCTAAACTATCATCATCAATATTATAAACTCTTATAGGAATCTTTTTCGTTGCTAAACCATCTTTAACTGACAAGTCAACACTGCCATCACTCATTACTTCAATTCTATGTCCCATTAAAACACCTTTTTAAAATCTATTATAAATTCAAAGATACAAATATGGGCTTATAAATTTTCTCCAAGAAAATTTATCTAAAATGAGTGATAAAAAATATCCTTTATAGCTGATTATGCCTATAGCAAATAACATAAATTTTCGGAAAAATTTTGTTATTTGTCTATTTAGATGATATGAGAATTCTACGATAAAACATACCTTGCTTTCGGCAAGTCAATAATGAAATGCACCTAACGGTGCAAAATATATAATGAAACACAATAAAAATTATTGCTATCAAAATATTTGCTGCCTGCGGGCAGTTAATAATGAAAAATTAATCATACATCCGTATGGATTAATTTTTCCAAAAAATATTATTAATTAATGAAAGGAGGTAAAAAAAAAGATGAATTATATTGGAATGGATATACATAAGAAATTTACAGTAGCTGTAGCAAAAGACAGAGATGGAAATAAGTTAGCTGAAGAAAAATTCAATAATAGCAAAAGTAATTTTGAGGCATTCCTCAAAATTTTTGTTCCTGAAGAAACAAAAATAGTAATTGAAAGTACATCTGTCTGGGAATATATTTATGACATGCTTGAAGAGATGAAATATAAAGTGATATTAGCTAATCCCGTCAAGACCAGAGCAATAGCTGAAGCAAGAATAAAAACAGACAGCATTGATGCAGATACTTTATGCGATTTATTAAGAGCAGACCTTGTTGCTGAAAGTTATATTCCTCCAAAAGAGATAAGGAATCTAAGGAATATAATGAGGCAGAGAAAAACAATTGTAAAGATGCAGACCCAGACAAAAAACAGAGTCCATGGAGTTTTGCTGATGAATGGCATAACTCTGCCTTATGGAGAGTTAGGAAAAAGAGCTATGGAATGGATAATTGATGAAATTAATACAACTTCAATAAAATCAGTCTTAGTAAGCTACATTAATTTGATAGAACAATACGAATTTGAACTTAAGAAATTAGATGAAAGAATAAAAGAGATCGCATTAAAAAATCCTCAGGCAATGCTGCTTACATCAATCTATGGAATAGCTGAAATAAGAGCAATGGAGATAATTACTGAGATTGGCGATATAAACAGATTTGAATCTGCAAACAAACTTTGTAGCTATTCGGGTTTAATTCCTGGAATCAAGCAATCTGGAACAAAACTAAGGTTTGGAAGATTAGTAAAACAATCTAATCGGACACTAAAAAAGGTTTTTGTTCAAGCATCATGGAGCTTGATAAGACCTAAAGAGGGAAATAAATTCAGAGAATTTTATTTGAAACTATCAAAGAAAAAAGGAAAACAAAAAGCAATCTGTGCTGTTGCAAGAAAACTATGCTGTGTTGTTTATGCTATGCTTACAAAAAATCAAACATTCATGGTCTTATGATATAATAAGATGAAAGGGTGACTCTGTTCTTTCCTTAGCTCTTGAAGCTGTTATTTAGATTAGAGCACCCCCTCAAAAATAAAACATCACCACGACGCATCATAATGCGGCTTAGACCGCGAATAGGAGGCTGTCGTATGTTTTCACAATATAATAAAACTTAAATACTAAATAAAGTTTATTATAATAGAACGCAAGAATTCTCATAGGAGTAAATAACTTCTTAAATATACGGAATTTAATGTTATTTCATATAAGTACACACGTTTATAATTATTGACTACTAATTGTTGCTGCTACAATCTAAAATCCTTCTTGGGATTATGTCGGAAAATAAACCTTATCTTTTAAGACCAGCAAAATTATTTTTACTTTCTACATATTAAAATAAGTAAAGTACGCAAAAAATAATTTTGCTGGTCTTAACATTTCTCTCACCTCGCTTATGCTCGGTTCGAATAATAAAGCTCGATTGTCTCCTCATGCTCAACAATCTCGCTGATAATAATAATATTAATAATAAAGTTAATTAAAACATCTTTTCGAAAAAGCGAGCAAGAGGAGCTTTTGGAGAAGGCAAATATGTTAAGTTCACAGGTTGACTTAACAAGACCAAATAATTTATAAACCCTTATTTGACAATATTATTATATATAAATGAATTATTATCCAATATAAAATGTTCGTAGAAAAATTTGAAGGAAAATTCACAAAATATGAAGTTGCAAGGATTCTTGGAGCTAGAAGCCTGCAGCTTGCAATGGATGCTCCTATATTGCTAAAGCTCTCTAAAGAAGAAGAAGAGAAGATGAACTACAATACATTAGATATTGCTGAAAAAGAACTTGAATCAGGAGTATTACCAATAACAGTAAGAAGGCCTTTACCAAAAAAATCAGGAAAAATCCTAAAAAAGCTTTCTGAAGAAGAGATTAGAGAAAAACTTGAAAAAGCTAAAGAAGAAAAAAGCAATGATAAAGATATTGAAAACAATGAAGAAAAAGAAGAAAAAGAGATAGCTGAAGAAGGGGAGATAATGGAGATTGCTAATCCTGAAGATGAAGTATCTGAAGAGACAGAAGAGATAGAAGAAGATTAAATCAGATATTTTCCTTAAACCAGTTATAAGTTTTTAATAATCCTCTGTTGAGGTCAGTCTTATAATACCATCCTTTAAAACATATTTTTTGATTATCAAGACAACTTCTTTTCAATTCTGCATTAATTTCAGGAGCATTTATCTTTTCTATGGGTTTATTTGCTATATCTCTTATTTTCTGATGAAGCTCGTTTACTGATGTCTCTATTTTTGTTGATACATTATAAATACCTGACAAATCTTTTATAGTAATCAGATTTGCAAATGCAACATCTTCTACAAAAATATAATCTCTTGTCTGTTCTCCTGAACCATTTATAAATATTGGTTTGTTATTTAAAATATTATTGATAAAGACTGAGACAACACCTGCTTCTCCTTTTGTATTCTGGCGAGGGCCATATACATTAGAATACCTTAATATGACAAAATCCAGTAAATATTCTCTTTTATAGAACTCAAGATATTTTTCTGTTGTTAATTTCGTTATTCCATAAGGAGACAAAGGTCCTGTCTTGTCATTTTCACTTATTGGTATTTTTGCCTCATCTGAATATACAGCTGCTGATGAAGAAAAAATAAATTTTTTCACTTTATTTTCTCTAGAATTTTCTAAAAGGTTCAATAGACCTAAGATATTTATCCTAGCATCATTAATAGGATCTTTTATTGATTCCCTTAAATTTATCTGGGCTGCTAAATGAAACACATAATCAGGTCTTTCAGAGATAAATGTTTCTTTCACTTTTTCTTTATCAGTGATGTCTAATTCTAAAAATTTAAAATCAGGATTATTCAGATTATGTTTTATATTCTCTATATTTCCTGAAGATAAATCATCAATAACAATCACTTTAAAATTATTTTTCAATAACATATCCACTAGATGACTTCCTATAAAACCTGCACCACCTGTTACTAGACATTTTTCCATGAATAATATTGAAAAAAATAGTTTATAAGTTTATGATAAAAAATGATATACATCATATTTTAAGTTTTTTTAGGCTTTTATTGATTATTTTCATATCAATATTATTGTCTAATACATTTACATTCAAGTTCTTTTTGAGTTCATTTAAAAATTCCTTGAAAATATTAGGTGCTCTTAAGTCATCAATATCCCTTAGATGTCTTTTTGCTGTATTTTCTCCTAGCTTTATAGCTTCTTTTGCTTTTGTAAAATCAAGAGTGCCTATTTTTTCTGTATTAATATTGATGATGAAATCAGCTTTTTTATCATCTAGGTCATATTTACTTGATTCAGAAATTATCACTTGCATTGATCTTGATGCACTCCTTATCATGCTAGGAATCTTTTTATAATCATTCCTATTTACTGCTTCTTCATTTAAAACAGGATTTTTTAATCTCATAGAGTTTACATTCACTGCAATCACTATATCTGCCTTATTTCTTCTTAAAATTTCAGTTGGTATTGGATCTATTACTCCTCCATCAACAAGAATCCTTTTTTTATTCTCAACTGGAATAAAAAGTCCAGGTATTGATATACTTGCTCTTATTGCTTTAATCACAGAACCTTTATGGAAAATAACTTCCCGATTATTACCAATATCAAAGCTTGTGACATACAGCGGTATTTTAAGTTCTTTAAACTCTATATTTCCTAATTCATCTTTTAATAAATCATGGATCTTGTTACCTTTTACAAGACCAGTCTTTGATAAAGTATAATCTAATATCTTTTTAAAATCTTTTTTCAAAATATCTTTCTCGAGTTTTTTTGCATCAGGATTTTTACAATATAATCCTCCTATCAAAGCTCCCATGCTAGTTCCTGAAATAAAGTCTATTGGTATTTTGTTTTTTTCAAGGACTTTTAAGACACCTATATGAGCAAATCCTTTTGCTCCTCCACTACCAAGTGCTAGACCTATTTTTTTTCTTTTAAACATAATTATAATAATAGAATATAGTTTATAATTATAACGAAAATATAAGTTATAAATCAAAAAAATTTCCTGAAATCAAAAAAATCTTTCATAAGATTTTTTGGAACATTCAAAATCTTTTAGAGATTTTGAAGTAATCGTCTACTCCATTCTAAAGAATGGAGTTTGATAGACGATTTTTCTTATTCGGAAATTTTTAGGATGCAAGAAAAAACCATAAAAGTTTTTTCTGCACAGAAAATTCATCTGAAAGAATTTTCTTGTGCTCGAGAATTGAAAACTGTAACATTAGTTACGACCACATGATGAATCATGAGGTTTTCAATTCTCGACATAAAAGATTATATTTAGGTACTTATAAATAAGGGTTAATATAAACGTAGTTCATAAGGTTTAAATATTAAAGAAGTTTTTTATATGTTTATGGCAGAAAATATAAAGATATCTTGCGGAAAAAGTGCAACAGAGCTTTCAGATTATGAAAAAGGCATTATAGAAAAATTGACAATTGAATACAGAGAAAAACTAGAGAGGCATTTTGAAAATATATTGAAATTTGAAGTCTATGTGAAATGTTTCTCTAAAGAAGGAAATGTTAAAAGATATCAAATTGATTCTAAACTTATAGTTCCAGGATATAATTTTGAAGCAAGTTCTGATGAACATGACTTATCTAAAGCTGTGCATAAGACTCTAAAGAAACTTATGAATGAAGTAGAAAAGAAAGTCAAGATATCTAATCAAGGAAATCTTTCTAGAAGACCTCAAAACTTCAGGAAAAGAAGATAAAGTTTTATTTTCAAATCTGGGCTTAATACCCCGAGGCTCTGCTTCGGCAGATTTGAAACCTTCAAAATCTTCAGATTTTGAATGGCCCAGAAAAACTTCTGAAAGTTCTTCTTGGAGACTGAAATTGCCGGTCGCGAAGCGAAAAAATTAGCAAATACCCCTGCCCTCTGGGTCGGTTGGGATTGCTAATTTTTAGGCAATTTCTTTATTTTTATCGTTAGTGCACAAAAATGAAAGAGAGAATGGGCAAGCAAAGGTTAAGAAGTGGTGAAAGAGATTACAAATCCTGCAGATTTCCCAAATTTATAGGGAAATGTTCAACTACTGATACTTATCACAACACTTAAAAGCCCTTATTTTTTCTTATTATCATGCAAGAAATATATATAGAAGATATAGGAAGGATATTGAAGAGCAAGAGACGATTAGAAAAAGAATTAAATGTAAAACTATATAACCAAGGCAGATTAATGTTCATAGAAGGAAAATCTGAAGATGAATACCTGGCTCTTAAGATAATTGAAGCAATGAATCTCGGATTTTCTATAAATAAAGCATTATTATTAAAGGATGTTGAAAATATCTTCCAGATAATAAATATAAAAGATATAACAAAACGCCATGATCTTGAAAGAGTAAGAGCAAGGATAATAGGAACTCATGGAAAAACAATAGCAAATCTATCCAAACTTTCTGAATGTGAGCTATCATTAAAAGAAAATCAAGTTGGAATAATTGGCAATTCTGATCGTATAAATGAAAGTATAATTTCATTGGAGTCTTTGATAAGGGGAAGTAAACAAGGCAACGTTTACACTAGATTAGAAAAAAAAGGCAAAGAAAGAAGGAACAATCCTAAATTCAAGACAAGGATTATTAATGATTTTAAAAAATTAGAATAAATCAATAAGCTCTATGAAATCTTCCAGGTCTTGCTAATACGGTTCTTAATAGAGGAGCATGTTTTCCATTGCTGTAATACCCTGTTTTTTCAACCCTGACATTAAGCCCACTTTTCATAAGATAATCCCTCATTTCACCTATTGACTCTTCTTGTGCACATCCAACAATCTTCCAACTATCCATGGCTATCAAATGAAAAAATTCTTCAGATAACATCCTAATTCCCGCTTCATCATAATTATCAATTGGTATGAATTTCATCAAAAATCTATTAATACAGAGTTTTTAAATCTGTTCATTCAAAATAAAAACGTGTTATCCCAAAAGCTTTAAAAAGATATTAAGAGACTCTTAATTATTGTTTAGTATAAGTATCATTATATCAAATAACTTTAATAATAATCGTTATTTGATTATTAGGAAATAACCTCATGAATAATAAAAATTATGAAGATTAATATTATTTTCTATAATTTAAAATCTAATCTTATATTAACCGTTGTCCCGGTAGCTCAGCTGGTAGAGCATGCGGCTGTTAACCGCAGGGTCAGAGGTCCGAGTCCTCTCCGGGACGTTTATTATATCTGTCTAAAATTATTCCATGAAAGTGAAATGTTTCGTGGGGTAATCTAACCTAGGGTTCATAATCCCAAAGTCTTATCGACGCTGAGGTTTGGGGAGTACTTAACTATGTGTTTCGGGGAGCGTTAACACCTTAATTTTATGAAAATTTTAGAGATTTTCGGGGAGTGTGTAACTAAATAAGTTAAATTATCAACAAGACTTATCTTATTTTCCTATCTCCCACATTTTATCAAAATATTGCTTGAAAGAATTAGCCACTTTTTCACTTCTTATAACTATTCCCAAAGGATTCTCAGATAAAATTAAAATAACTACTTTTCTTTTTGAAATATTTATTTCTGCAGGAGTTTGTAATTCTAAATATCTTATTTCATCTAATTTTTTATTATTTAAATATTTTCTTGCAAATTCCCTATCTTCCAAATTATAGATAATTTTCAATTTTATCCCTTTTTCATATCTTCTTTGATTAAACTTTGAGAAAAAGTCTAAAGTTTTTGATGGATTCTCTCCTTTTGTTGCACCAAAAGCATAATCAATATCCCCTTTATTTAATTCTTCAATTATTTCATTGTATATTGTTTGCAAACCTTTCCAACCATAATATATTTCTGCATTTTCTTCTTTTTGGTGCTCTTTAAATTTACTGATTAAAATAGGCATAATATCTTGAACGATTCTTTCTTCTTGTTCAATCTTTTCTTTTTTATCTTCAACAAAAATTTTTAACTGACTAGGACTTGCTGCTTTAAAATTTTGAACATTTTCTTTTTTTATCACTGAAACTAAGCCTTTTTTTATCAACCTGTTTAATACATCATAGATTTTTCCAGGAGAAATTCCAGATTTATTGGCAATAGGAGTTTTTGTTGACTCTCCCAAGATTAATAGTGCCTCATACACTTTAATTTCACCTTTTGTTAGTCCTATGTTCTCAAGTTTTTCAAGATTCATTATAAATTTATCCTATTTGGTAGTCTCCTAAGGAGACACTCTTATTTAAATATGTTGGTTTTATGTTATTACTATGGAAAAACAAAATATAATTAAGAAATTATGTGTAAAATTTTGTAGTTATACAAATGTAAGGAGTATTACCTAAAATGGATTATATAGAACTGAATAATCTAGAAATGATAATGGCGGGTGTTGTGGGAACAGGCGTATTGGCTGCATGGTATCATTGTTTTATTCGCTGGCCTAAATCAGATAAAAAGAGGGAAAGAGAAATGAAAGAGTTTAGAACTACTTCGGGTTTAGATAGTTATGCAACCCATACTCTGGAGAATATATCTAGTGACTTAGAAAGTAAGGATATTCATCCACAAGATTTATCGCTTCGTATTAATTTTGGAGACGCGAGAATGTTTGATTATCACATTTAAAACAATGCAGAACAATAAACCCTAATTTTTTCTTTTTTTAATAATTCAGGTCTGGGGAGCACTTAACTGCCTATTTTTGCAGAGTTTAACCTTAACTATTTTTAACGCCCAACTTTTTTTAATGCTTTTTAGTCAGCGTCGATAAAAATTTTAATTTTTAGTGGGGTAGAATATTAACCTAAGCAGGCTGGGTCGCAATTCGGTTTTTAGTTATTTTTTAAAACTTTTTTGTCTTTTTAAGTCCTATAAAGACTAAATTTTTTGTCTCGTAAGAATTACGAGACAGCCTGATGGGGCATTAATCATTAGGGTTAAGTTAGCTACATAAACCGAATAACTAATGAGGTTTATGGTTCAAGGAACGAATGGGACGGTGTACTAAATGGTTCGGTGCTTTGGAAGGACGTTGAACTAAAGAGTAAATATTCCAAAATGTGCGCACCATATAAATTCTTATAAACATCCAAATTAATTTTATGTTATGAAAAACAATCTTAATTCAATATTTCAAATAAGTAAACCTATAATTGGGATGATTCATTTAGCTGGAAATGATCAACGAGATAGAGTTAAAAGAGCTTTAGAAGAATTAGCTATTTATCAAGAAGAGGAAGTTAATGGAGCGATTATTGAAGATTATCATGGAACTTCTCAGGATGTTTATGAAACTCTAAGAGAAAGCTTAACAAAAGGATTAAAGATTGTTAGAGGAGTTAATGTTCTAAGAAATCCTTATTCTGCATTTAAACTTGCATTTGATTTTGAAGCAAGATTTATACAATTTGATAGTGTTCAAACTCCTGATTTGGATTTAGAACTATATAATAGATTAAGAAAAGAATATCCTGCAATTGCTGTTCTTGGAGGAGTTGGTTTTAAGTATATTTCTCCAACAGGAAACCCTTTAGAAATTGATTTAGCAGAAGGAAAATCAAGATGCGAAGCAATTGTTACAACAGGTAGCGGAACAGGAATAGAAACTCCAGTTGAAAAACTAAGAGAATATAAAAGATTACTTAAAGAATTTCCTTTAATTGTAGGAGCAGGTGTTAATTTAGACAATGTCTTGGAGCAATTACAAATTTGTGAAGGAGCAATTGTAGGAAGTTACTTTAAACCAAATGGAAATACACATCTTCCCATTGATAGGAAAAGAGTCAAAGATTTAATGGATATTGTGAGACAGCTAAGGGGCTGAGCCGAGGAAAACGTCACTAAGTTAATCCTTAGGAAACTAATTGTGAGGGCGTTAAACTAATCTCAACTTTTGAAACACCCTTTAAATAATGCCAAAAGCCAGTATAGGCCTGCCTGGAAAAGCAACAGAAGAATCAGAATAACCTAACACAATACCCTCTTCTAAAGCTTTCAATGTTTCCAGAAGTTTACCAAAAGCATTATAAATTTTAGCTATCGGCTGCTCTTTTTTAACAATTTCCCCTGGTTTAACTAAAAATCTTATAATCCCGCTAGCAGGACTGACTGGCTCCTGGGAATATCTTAATGTTTTATCCTTAACCCTTTCATTAAAGGTAAAACCAGGCAAGCCAGGAACAGGTTCGGTCATGCCTAAATAAACTAAGATATCCCATATAGCTTTTATACCATATCCAACATCTCTTTCATTAACAACATAAGACTCTCCAATTTCAAGAGCTAAGGCAGGGATGTTATTTTTTAACAAAGTTGAAGTAAGTGTTTTCTCAATATCTTCTATATCAACAATAACCGGAAACCCGGTCATCTTACCAAAAAACTTTGTCTTTTCATATACATATTTGTCTATGTTATTATTTGGCTCTAATAAGGTATAAGGAATAGATTCTCTCCAATCATTATGCAAATCAAGAACAAGGTCTGGCTTTGTCTCAATTATTGCAGTAAATATTTTTTTGGCTATTCTCTCGGCTAAAGAGCCGTTATCATTACCTGTAAAAGCCCTGTTCAAATCCTCTTCACTCATAGATATCTTGCGGGAAGCTGTCTCAAAACCTGAAGGATTCATTAAAGGAAAAGCATACAATGCCCCTTTTAATATAGGAGTTCTTCTTATTCTCTTAAAAATTTCTTGAATTACAGCCACTCCCCCTACCTCATCTCCATGTACACAAGCAGTAAGCCATATAACTGGCCCGGGATTTTTGCTTTTTACTGACATAAGAGGAAGTCTTCTAATAGACAAATCAGAACCAGTTAAAATTTTTATAAAAGAGTATTCAATCTCCTGCTCCTGGCTTTTCATTCCCCTTCTTATCTTCTTCATCTTTTTTTTATTGTTCATCTTAATTTAAATTTTTATAAGATTTTATACCTTTCGGTGCTTTTAATTTCTCGTGGCGTAGAACCTTTTAGCTTTTATCCTGGCGAGGGCGTAACATATATAATATAACTTTTATAAACTCATTTCTATATATATTTATAGAGAAGTTTGATTATGTCGGAAATTGAAAACCTCATCTTTTAAGATGAGGTAGTTTACCTGCATTCAATTTCCGAGCATCCTAAAAATTTCCGAATAAGAAAAATCGCAGATCAAACTCCATCCTTCAGGATGGAGTAGGCGATTTTTCAGGAAATTTTTTTGATGCAAAATTCTCTATAAAAAAGAGGCAAGATGAATTTCCTATTTCCTGTTTTAGCAGCAGTATTGCAAGCAAGCTCTTCAATCATAGACAAAATGACATTATCTATAAAAAGAGTCACTTATAGGACCTATAATGGTATAAGTTTTCCATTGATTTTTATTTTTACATTGATTATTTTCTTTTTGATAAGGCCAGATTTCTCATTATCTTTGTTCAATACTAAATTAGTGATATTCTTATTGATATCTACAATAATCTCTTTGATTACAAACCTGCTGTATTACAGAGCATTGAAAAAAGACCTTCTTTCAGAGATGCAGACTTTTTCATTATTGTCCCATATACCTCTGATAGCTGCAGCAAGTTTGTTTTTTTTAGATGAGAGGAATTATTTTGTAATATCCCTGGCAATAATCTCAGCATTGTCTTTAGTCTGGTCGCATTATGAAAGGCATCACTTTAGGATTTCAAAAAAGACTTTCCCGTTTTTCTTATGGATTATATTTCTTGCTCCATTCGGAGGTATTATAAATAAGATTATACTAGAGACTTTAAATCCTATTTCAATGCAGCTTATAAGGGATTTTCTGATTCTGTTGGTATTCATACCTTTATTTTATAAGGATATTAAAAGAGCTCCTAAAAAAGCTTATCTATTTTTAGCAATAACAAATATCCTGACAACTATTGCGTGGATATTGTATTTTTTTAGTTATCAAAGATTTGGCATAGTATACACAGTCCTATTATTTTCATTAGAACCAATCCTTGTCTACTTAGCTTCTTTAGTCTTATTAAAAGAAAAACTAAACTATAAAAAGCTTATTTCTTTTATAATAATATTAATAACAATAACCTTAAGCCAGATTATTAAATAAAACATATTCGTAAATGGCAAGAAAAATATATAAAAAAGAGGATAAAGTACCTAGATATCTAAGAGTCATAAGATCAAAGATAATAATGCTTATTATAGTCTTTTTTATCTTCACTCTTGTAAATAAGACAAGAGCAATTGGATTAGGATTGCTGCCTTTGGCATCATTGTTGTTATTATACTCTTATTTAAAAGAAAAAAATAAAGATGATATGCTAGTTGACTTACTGATGGGAATTATAATAATTTATTTAATCACAATAATTTTAATGACAATAATCTTGGTTTTTCCAATAAAAATATAGATATCTTTAAATAAATATAAGATTATTACTTCACTATATCATGATGAAAACTTTCAAAAAATATATTTATCTCATCTTAATATTATTAATTATAATCCTCATATTTTTTTATCCAAAAGCTTGCGGGAAGATACCAGTTTCAGATTCAGTCAACTCTAGTTGTCTTGGAATGAATGTTTTTAAAACAAATCACTCTAATTCAACAAATTCAAGTTATATACAGAAATGGTGTTCAGGAATCTGTTTAGAAAAATCAATAATAAAAGATACAGCAACGGACATTGCTGATTCTGGCAAAAATACTGTTCCAATTATATCTGATTTTATGGGTGGATTTAAAAAAGTGATAATGCCATTAATTGCAATTTTTATAATAATCGGCATAATAACTTGGATTAATAATATAAAGAAAAAGAATAAAAATTCAGAAGTGAGAATAGTCAAAATCGATAAATAAGAAAGTTTTTTATAGACAAAATAACTATGTAAAACATGCATTTTGAAACATTAACAAAAAAAAGAGCATCAATAAAAAGATTTTCTTCTAAAAAACCAGATATAGATGATATAATAAAAATAATTGAAATTGGAAATCTTTCACCTTCTCCTGGAAATCTTCCGATATTAAGATACTTGATTATTGAAGATAAAGAAAAGATAAATAAGATAGCTGACGCATGCATGCAAGAATTTATAAAACAAGCTTCTGTTCTGATAATAGTCTGTTCAGAGCCAAAAGATTGCGTGATTGCTTATGAAGCAAGAGGTAAAAAATACATAAAACAACATGCAGGAGCTGCAATACAAAACATGCTTCTTGCAGCTGTTGATCTTGGACTTGCTTCATGCTGGGTAGGTGCATATTCAGATATTACAATCAAGACCTTATTAGGAATATCAGATAATGCTGATATAGAGGCAATATTGCCCATAGGGTACAAACTTATTACAGACCGCACTGTGCAAAGGAAAAAACAGATACTCGAAGGAAGGATATTTTTCGAGAAATATAAAAATAAGTATAGAAAACCTCTTCCACGAGCAACAGTATAAAATGAAACCGCTAAAATACGCCACTATTGCAATACCACTCACTTTGATATTGAGTTCTATTATGAGCCTTATTCCAATACTTTCAAAATCTTATTCTTTTAATAATATTTTATTTTTACTCTCTTTAGTGCAGATAATATTTACAGTGATTATTTATCTGGGATATATAAATCTAGGAAAATATACCCAAGATAAAGCATTGGAGACCACTTCTTGGGTATGTTTGATATTGATATTTATAACAAACATATTTGCAAGCATACTTATATTAGATAGTGATAGAAGTTTGTTTAAAATTATTGTGCAATTTCCAGTAATATTATTGACTAATTCTATAATTTATATCTTATTAGGCATAGTATTATTAAGGATAAAAAAAGTACAGTTCACAAGGACAGTAGGAATCCTTGGCATTATCCTTGGATTAATGGGAATAGTATCAATGGTATACTTGGGGCCAGTAGATATGGGCAATATCTCTTTGATAAAAGCAGCTCTTCAAGGACTATTAGGCATAGTTGCTATAATCTTTTTTGTTTTACAGATATTAATGTTCTATAGAGCGTCCTTGCAATTCGAAGGAAAAAAACGAAAGAAAAAATAAAAAATCCATCGGGCTAAAGCCCGAGGTATTTTTTAAGCCTCAAATTTGGATAAACCGCCCTAAAGGGCGAGGTATTAAATCAAATTTGAGCAATAAAAATACCCCACAGATTGCTGCGAGGGGTATTTTTATTGCATTCAAATAGGATAAATCTGTGCGTTATTTATGTCGAGAATTGAAAACCTCATGATTTATCATGTGGTCGTAGCAAATGTTACAGTTTTCAATTCTCGAGCACAAGAAAATTCTTTCAGATGAATTTTCTGTGCAGAAAATTCTTTTGAAAGAATTTTCTTGCCATCAAAATTTTTCAGAAAATTTTGTGGCGCCGAAAACTTCTGAAAGTTTTCGTGCGCATCCTAAAAACAAGGGCCAATCAAACCACACTCGCCAGCAAGCGATTTTTTAGCTGTGGCAAAAAACTTTTAGGGTGTGGTGGATTGTTTTTTTGATACACCTATTTGAATCAAATAAAAAACTGCCTGCCCAAGAATTAATGGCAGGTAAATAAATATTGTTCTAATATTGGGCTATTTACCAATGATCCCTGACAATCTCTATTCCTAAGTCAGAGAGTTCATTATGCATAGGTCTTCTGTCTTCATACTCCCTGTATTTTTGTTTTCCAAGGACGTATGGACTTGAAACTCCAGTCATGATTGTTATGACTCTGACTCTACCTTCAAAATCTTTGTTGATTCTTGCTCCCATGATGACTTGCGCTTCTGCTGCGATGTTTTCTGTCACAAGTTTACCTATCTGACTAAACTCTTCTAGCTTCATGTCAGGTCCGCAAGTGATATGTATCAAAGCTCCGTTAGCACCTCTATAATCCACGTCTAACAATGGATGAGTAAGAGCCTGCCTAACTGCTTCATTTACTCTATCACTTGAATCAGACTCCCCGATTCCTATAACAGCAACTTCGCCTTTTTTCATTATAGCGGAGACATCAGCATAGTCAAGGTTTATCAAACTTGGCAATGTGATTGTTTCAACTATACCCTTTATCATAGTGCTTATAAGTTCATTAGCAACAGCAAAAGCTTGCTGTATTGGAAGTTGTCCAGCAATGTCTACAAGCCTGTTATTATCAATGACAATAGCAGTATCAACATGCTCTCTTAATTCCTGCAAGCCGAACTCAGCCTTGTCTATTCTTGCTTTTTCGCATTCAAAAGGCATTGTTACAACGCCTATTACAACTGCTCCTGTCTCTTTTGAGACCTGCGCAATAACAGGCATTGCACCTGTTCCTGTTCCGCCGCCTTCTCCGCCGATGATGAAAGTCATATCAGCTCCATGCACAGCTTTTTTCAGTTCAGAAATAGATTCTTTTGCAGCTTCTCTACCTACTTCAGCTTTACCTCCTGCACCAAGACCTCTTGTCAATTCCTTTCCAATAAGGATTTTATCATCAGCCTTTGTTATGGAAAGATGTAAAGCATCTGTATTAGTACCATAGACAGTAGCACCATTGATTCCTTTATTAAAAAGCCAGGTGACAGCATTACAGCCTGCACCACCAACACCAAACACTTTGATATTAGCTTTACCAGCTTTCAGATCATCAAAGTTAATACTATGCGAGTCAAGATTCTCTATAGCCTCTTTTGCAAAGTCCAGTACCATCTTTTTCCTCCTTTCACACTTTTTATTTTATGATGCTTAACCATAGGTTAAAATAAAAGCATCCTTATTGTTTATTTCATATATTTAAAACTAAATATACAAAAAAAGATCAATAATCTTTTTTTAATAGAACTTTTAATTTATTTTCATTTAAAAACATTTCCTAAATCTGAACATAATAATAAAATAAGCTAATATCAGGATTTTATCATTTATTTATTGCTTTTACTCCTCTAAAATAACATTCACTTATAGTAAATGAAATTAATAACCGGACATTTTAATTTCATTTCCTAAATAGTAAAGGAATAAATTTATCCGAAAATTTATTTCCTTTCCTATAATTGAATATTCATTCCATCTACTTTAATGGATCTAATCCAGCATCTGAATTCATAACAACAATTAGCTTTTATTATGTCCATAAATCAAAACCACAACATTTATGATGTGGTTATTTTTGGTGGTTTTGATTTTGGATCATCCAAAAAATTTCCGAATCAGAAAAATCGCCGATCAAACTCCATCCTTCAGGATGGAGTAGGCGATTTTTCAGGAAATTTTTTTGATGTCGAGAATTGAAGACCTCATGATTCATCATGTGGTCGTAGCTAATGTTACAGTTTTCAATTCTCGAGCACAAGAAAATTCATCTGAAAGAATTTTCTTGCCATCAAAATTTTTCAGAAAATTTTGTGGCGCCGAAAACTTCTGAAAGTTTTCGTGCGCATCCTAAAAACAAGGACCAATCAAACCACACTCGCCAGCAGGCGATTTTTTGCTGTGGCAAAAAACCTTTAGGTGTGGGTGGATTGTTTTTTTGATTATAATGTTCTTTTGCTCTTGATAAAGTTCTTTCTTGTATTGGTAATCTTTCTTCAAATTTGCCCATAAATTATTTGGTAAAGGAAATATTTATATTTTTCTTATTTGTAATAAAAACATGCCAAATCAATTTTATGACATATTAAAGAAATTGTTTTCTAGGCCAAAAAAAAACACAAGATATTTAGTAGTTGTCATAGAAAAGTGTCATTTCATGCAAGATGAATTAGGTTTAGTATATATAGTAGAATCTCCAAATAAAGTAAAAAGAGGCATGCACCATAGCTATCTATGTGATGGATTAAGTAGTGAAATGTCTGTTGATGAAATAAAAATTTGTGAAAGATGTGGATATCAAAAAAAATTTCCCGAAAAATCGCCTACCTCCTGCTAAAGCAGGAGGTTTGATCGGCGATTTTTCTTTGACAGGGAAATTTTTTAGGATGTTCGGGAACGACCGCACCTTAAAAGGTGCGGTTTTCAACGTTCCCG
>JAUYDD010000194.1 GCA_030704765.1 Nanobdellota archaeon
AAATATTTTAATTGAAAGTTATTGCCCTTCTTCACTTCCAGCAAGCCTTTCTGATTTAAGACCATTCCAAAAAGCTTATGTTTGTTCAAATGGTTGCTCTGATGGTGCTTGTGTTGAATGTGTTGTTGGTTTAAGACAAAAAGGTAAATATTGTTCCCCAGAAGGAATTTTTGAAGATCAAAAGGAGGAAAAAGAATCTTGTGAAAATAATTTCGAGTGCAATAGTAATTTATGTATTAATGACGAATGTTTAAGCGGAAGTTTATGGGCTAAATTTATTAGATGGCTAAGCAGAATATTTGGATAAAAAGCGCAATCGGCATAAAAGATAGTAAAAACCTTTCTTTATTAAAATTCCCACCCAAACTTCGTGCCTTTTCGCAACTCAAAATTTATTCTAAATTTTGCCACACTACATTTTCGCTTTGATAAGCTCAGGGGACATAACAGACATTTACAGGTTCGAGGATTGCACCCTCTCAGCCCAAATTTGCATTTTTCAATATAGTTCGCTTTGCTCAAAATAACATTGCAAACTTCTGTAAATGTCGTATGTTAGATTCAATAAATCTGGAGTCCTAAAGACGTGATAGGGGCAAAAAGCTAAAAGTATATCTTGCTTCGCTTAGTAGGCCATAAAATTATTCAACTTCATTCGAAAGTCTTTTATACTCTGAGATATTACTTATTATTAATATGGCTCCTCATGTAGAAGAAACAGTTTCTAGTATAAGATTAGAAGAAGCAGTAAATATTGTAACAAGACATGATGGGAATATTGGTAAACTTTTAGAGAAAGTTATAGTAGCCAAAAAAACCTCAGAGGAAACACCCACTATGGCAGAGATGACTCCCTTAGATCGATTAATGCAATTACAGAAACCAAACTACACAGCAACAATTATTAATGGTGAAAATGGGAACACAAATCAAATTCTTTTGTCAAGTGGTTTCTCTCTTCCTCCTGATGGAGAACACAAAAAAGGAGAAATATGGCCATACAGAGTTGAACAAGCCGAAATAACTAACGTTATCTCTTGGCATAGACACAATCCAAAAGAACTATCCGTCATAAGCGCTATTTCCGGAAAATATCTCTTCTACTACCACAATTATGAAGTTCACACACACATATCTCCATCAAAAAACGAATCTGAGCTAAATGTTAGGGTTATTATGCAAATAAGAGAAAGAAATCCTTTTATTATTAGGAGGTGGTTTGAGAATTTTTTAAATAGACATGTTAATAAGTTTCTGATGGGAAAGTTAGAGGCCTATGGCATCTCTGATATTGATGTAAGAGCAGAAACCTTTGGTGTTATTGATACTGCAAAAGAAGCTATAAAAGTGAGATGGATGAAAAGACAATCGAGATCCGATCATCCTTTAACCAAACCTGATGTTTTTAATCAGTATACTGTTTCCTATCCACTGACTAGATATAATAGGAGACCTGCCTAGTCTGGATTAGAGAAAAGACTTTTTGCTTCCTAATCCATCTAACTAATGTACCACTTCGTTCTGTGAAGGACTCCAGATTTACTTTGGATTTTTCGGTTCCGCCGAACGTTGCACTAAAATCCAACCCTTCCAAGTATTCGGGGGCAACTAACATGGGATAAAGAATTCCGAAACCTTGCAGGTTTCTCCACCCAAATTTTCTTCACAATATTCTTTGTTCAGAAAACTTTCTTTATCCCTAACATTATATTCAATTGGCGGGCCCACCAGTAGATAAACATTTTAATTCTTTCGGAGCATGGATTTAGGTATTTCCACAACTAACATCTTTATAGAAGCCTTGTTTTTTCTAAGTATGGGTAAAATCTTGCCCTTATCTTTTAGATCTATAATAAAAACCCCCCGATTTAGCTTAATAGAATGATACTTTTTTAGTAAACCTTCTCTTTCATACTTATACCTCCCCCCATTTGAATGATCTATGTATCCATAAAGTGCTTGGTGGAGGGTAGTTTTTTGGTTGATATTTGCATTCTTTAAATTGTAGCTGACTAATAACGCTTTCATATATATACTACACAACCATAATATTTAAATCTTTTACTTTAATTATAATTAAAGTAAAATGAAAAAAGAGGCAATATTAACTGAGTTTACAAAGCAAGTTTTCATTCAGCATAAAAGGAAGAATGCTGTTACATTTTCAAATATAAACTCTACGTTAATTGAGGCAGCGGCTAATTCAGCATTTGTAAATGAGTCTTGCAAAGCAACAGAAGAAATAAGCCAGAGCCAAATAATCTACAGAAAATTGGAAGAAAATAATATTGGCAAAATTCAGGAAAGATTTAAGGAAAATACTGTGCAATTCTTAAAGAGGCTTAAAATATGTTCAAGAAATAGAAAATTAATTCTTTCTTATGATGAAACTGAAGAGCCTTTTTATGGAGAGCTGAACAAAGCTGAAGATAATCTTTATTTGCATGACTTAGTGTATAAAACAAAAGGAGCAAAATACGGCTACAAATACCTCACTGTTGCAATAACATGCAACAATGGAATAAGGTATATTCTCGACGGTATAATTCTTAAAAGAGGAGATTATATTGAAGATTATATTTATGAGATGACAAAATTTGTTAAGGAACTAATTTCAATTGATGTTGTTTTGTTTGACAGAGGATTTAATAATTGGGGGATAATAAAAAAAATGCAAGAGCTTAAAGTGCATTATATGATTTTCTGGAGAAAACAAGGAAGCTGGTATAAAGAGCCATTAAGAAAATTAAAGAAAGGAGAATTTTGCGAAGTAAGAAAAAAATACAAATATTGCCGTGATAAATCTGGATATTGGGTATATTCAAAATTTGTTATTGTAAAGCAGCTTGAATACAAAGATAAAAAATTTGATTGGATATTTGCAACAGACCTAAATAAAAAATCATCAGAAAAATATGTGAAAAGATACAAGAAAAGATGGGGGATTGAAACAATATTCAGAGTAACAGACGACATTAGAGTTTATACAACCTCAACAAATCCTTTAGTGAGATATTTTTTATTTATGTTTACTTGCTTTGTTTATAATGTTTGGAAGTTTTTCCAGTTTTTTATTGGAGGGGATTTTACACTTGCTAACTTTTGTGTTAATCTGAATAAATTTATGATTGAAAAAGAACTTATTCAACCAAGGGAATATAAAGATTTTCTTTCGGTTTTTACGAAGTACAATTCTTTATCTAAACAAATTAGATGAAACTCTCTTGCTTAACTTTTCTTTTATTGATTTTGTGGCATTAATTAAAAAAATCAGTAAACTTTTCTTGTCCGCAAGGCAGAAAAGTTTACATTATTAACTGGCAAAAGCCAGCTATTTTTTATTATAGAGAGAAATGGTTATCTACTGGGAGTTTAGAAACATTTAAAAATAACCTAAATATAGTATTTTTACCCAAAGGGGCGAGAGGTTTGATTTAAGTAAATAAATGACAATATAAAAATCAAAGCTCGAGATAGAGTTCTGATGAATAATAAGATGGAATCAGTAAGGTATGAACCAAAATATTGCCCAGAAGAAAGGCTACCTATAGAAGATATCATCTCTGGATACTCTTTATTTAAACTTCGCATGGTATTTATATTAGCCTCTTTTCTTAATGAATCTGTTGCAAAAAGGGGTTTTAAAGTCAAACCATTAGAAGTTGACTACTTTCCTTCTGAAGCACCAAGAAAATTAGAATATACAACAAAAGAATTTTAAGTTTGATATAAAAATGTATGAAAGATTTACAGATAGAGCAAGAAAGATGATGGCATTGGCTAATCAGGAAGCTCAAAGACTTAATCATGAATATGTTGGAACAGAACATGTCTTATTAGGATTATTAAAAGAAGGCTCAGGTGTTGGAGCAACTGTATTAAAAAATCTTGGGTTAAACATTAGAGACTTAAGAGGAGAAGTAGAAAAATTAATGCCTTCCCGAGATGAGAGTATTGCGATTGGTAGACTTTCACAAACTCCAAATGTTAAGCTGTTAGTGGAAAATGCAATAAACTATGCTCGCGAATTAGAGCATAAGTATGTTGGAACAGAGCATTTTCTTTGTGCCTTGGCTTCATCAAAAGATGGAGTTGCAGCAAAAATATTAGAAAACAAAGGTTTAGATGCTGACAAAATAACAAGCGAAATTGAAAATATACTTGGTATAACTAGTGTGAGTTATGAATTAAGAAAATTAATAAGAAGTTCAGGTTACATTCTTGAAAGGAGATGTGTCAAAACAAACGAGGGCTTGCAGATAGGTTCTTTTGAAAGAGAAGGGAAAACAAATATTCCTGTTGTAGAATATGACATAGATTCTTTTAATAGCAAGCAAATCTATGCTGCATTGAAATACAGGGGCGCTTTAAGCAAAAATGATATATCTTATAAAGAATCTTTACCGCTTTCAGGATTAGTTAAAAGAGCAAGAAGTACATCTAAGAGACTAAGCTCTCTTGCAGATAGATTAGAAAAAAGAGTTTAAACTAAAATGTATGAAGAATTTACAGATAGGGCAAGAAAAGTAATGGCATTGGCTAATCAGGAAGCTCAAAGACTTAATCATGAGTATATTGGAAC
>JAUYDD010000214.1 GCA_030704765.1 Nanobdellota archaeon
GATTTCCTCTTATAATCAGTATAACAAGAAAAGAAATACAACATTTAGGCATTATAATCGACATCATCAAGAGATAATAACGCCTCTTATTCGAGAACTGAGCATAATATTAAATTTTTGTACAGATTTTGAATTTTGGTCCTACACAAAAAAGTTTGAAAGAAAATTTGCAAAGCTCTGCAATACAAACTTTTCTGTAGGGACACATTCTGGCACTGCAGCTTTACAACTTTCTTTAGCTGCATTAGGCATAGGTAAAAATGATGAAGTAATCACTGTGCCAAATACCTATATAGCTACAGCATTAGCAATATCCAACACGGGTGCAAAACCTGTATTCGTAGATGTGGATGAAGAAACTTTTAATATTGATGTAGGTAAAATAGAAGAGGCGATAACTGATAGAACAAAAGCGATAATGCCTGTACACTTGTATGGTCAGATGGCAGATATGAACCCTATACTAAGATTAGCTAAAAAACATGACTTAAAAGTAATAGAAGACGCCTGTCAAGCTTTCGGAGCAAAATATTACAATAAAAAATCAGGTTCTTTAGGGCATGTAGGGTGTTTCAGTTTTTTTACAGGTAAGAACCTTGGTGGGTTAGGTAATGGAGGGGCGATAGTGTCAAATAATAAACTTTTCATAAAAGACATAAGAATTCTTCGTGATCCTGAATCAAACGACTATCGATTAATAAACAGTAGAAGAACACCTTGTTATTTAGATGCACTACAAGTCGCATTCTTAACAGCAAAACTTGAACGTATAAAGGATTGGATACGATTAAGAAGGGAAAAAGCAAAGCTTTATACAGAATTATTAGGGGGGTATGACCTTATCTTGCCTTCAGAAGGAAAAAACATGAAACATTCTTATTATAGTTATGTAATAAGGTGTAAACAAAGAGATAAGCTTAGGAAGTTTTTATTTAAACATCGTATAGAAACTCAAGTAGAATATAACCTGCCAATCCATTTAACTAAAACCTTTAATGATTTGAACTATAGCCCTGGTGATTTTCCTGTTACTGAAAAGCTTAACAAGGAAGTACTGTCTTTACCAATTTCACCTTTTTTAAGAAATGATGAAATAGAACAAATCGCATTGAATATTAAAAAATTTTATAAAAAAATATGATATTTCATCAAATTTATCCATGGTTAAGAAAGTTAAGAGAAAAATCTAATACTCTAAAGAGAGTCCATACTTTGCTAAGAGAGACTCCAGTAACTTGTTATTTGTATAATCTTTTATTGCATCAAAGACTTGTAAGATTCTTTCCGGATAAAGTTATTATCGATGCAAGTACAATCTGTAACTTACGATGCCCACTTTGTCCAACAGGCACGGATCGAAAAGATTTGACTAAAGGTTTTTTAAAATTTTCTAAATTCAAAGTATTAATAGATGAAATATCGCCGCATATCAGATTTATCTTCCTTTCAAATAAAGGGGAGATTTTTTTGAATCCAGAGATATTCAAAATTATTCGATATGCTAAAAACAAAGGGATGATTGTGGAAGCAGATTCTAATCTGAACTATCTTGATAAAGAAATGGCTGAGGAATTAGTTAAAAGTGAGATGGATTATCTTAATATTTCAATAGATGGGGCTTCTCAAAAGGTATATTCATCTTACAGAAAAGGGGGAAATTTTAATACAGTCATTCGCAATATCAAAATGATTAACAAAGCAAAGGAAAAATACAATTTAAAGAGACCTTCCCTTATTTGGCAGTTCATAATTTTTGATCACAATAAGCATCAACTTAAAAAAGTGAAAATATTAGCAAAAAAATTAAACATGAAATTTAAGGTGAGGCCCAATTGGGAGTACTTTCATAGTATGCCCAAAAATAAAAAATTTAGGCTAGAATCCGGGCTTACAAAAAATTATTACAGTAACGACAGTAATGATAATCGAGAGAGCCTTTGTTCGTATTTATGGTATAAGCCCGTTATTAATTGGAATGGTAATATGCTGGGATGTTGCATTCAAATTGACGAGAATAAAAATTTTGGAAACGTTTTTGAAAAAGGATTTTTTAAAGTCTTTTATGGAAAGAAAATGAATTCGGCTAGGAAATTTGTGGATGATTTTTTGAAAGACAAGAAAGTTCATGGACCAACTGATATTCCTTGCGCTTATTGTATCAAACTCAGAAATATGCGTAATAATCCTGTTAAATAACATTAATCCTCTTTTAATTTTTAAAAATGATTCTATTTTTCCAAATCAATAAAAAAGTGATTAGTAGGAGGGCAATATTTGCAAGAGGGACTATTCTGAAACCTAATAATCTTTCTAATATCAAAAAATTCTCTGAATGTTTAGGATCGTAATCTGAATATTTTAGAATCGAAGGTAAATAATTATCAAATAAAGGATTAGCTAAAGGTGTAAAAGATTTTAATTTTTCACAATAAGTGTTGCTAAAAATAATGGGGTCGTGTGATAAATTTACAGATTGTAATCCTATTAAGCTTATCAGTATAGAGATTGTAACAAAAAATAAAATAATTCTTATATCTGTTTTTTTAAATAAGTAAAATAAAGGGATCATTAAAAAGGGTATTAGGGGGGTTAAATACCTCGGTCCAAAAGAGAGACCCATCCACCATGTTACAAATCCTGCTAGAAAAAGAAGGATTATGAAAAAACAAAAAGATATAACTAAAGTTTCTAATTTATATTCTTTGTACATTAAAAATAAACCTAAAAAAGAGAGCAATAAGATAGGGGAATAAAAAAACAAGCCTTTAAATGGATCGATCAATAACCTTATTGTCCTGTTTATATTTGCCCATAACTTTTCCGAATAAATAAGATTACCCTTTATTGCCGCAATTAATTTTGGAACTGTAGAATCATTATAATGTTTATTAAAAAAAACTTTATCACCGCATATTAAAGCTTTTGTTTTATCTTCCCATATACTAACATCAGGATGCCCAATACTATTTTCAAAAGGAGAACCATATATTGTGTAGTGATATAATAAAAGTATACCTAAGAATATTGATATACCTGCCATAAATCTTAGAACACATATCCATTTTTTAAAAGTTAGAACGATAATAAAAAGACCGATTAGAACGAACAAAACCCTATATTCTGATAATACTGCAAATCCTCCAACCAGCCCTGCGATAAAGGAATGATCGACTTTTTCTTTTTTCATTTTAAAAATTAAATAAAAACATAAGAAGATAAAAAATGTTGAAATAGCATGTGAGTTGAATTGCCTTCCTGCATGAGGCAGTAATGTTCCAAGTCCGAGAACGATTATAACTAGGTTCCTATGGAGATTGTTAGATGTAAAATACTTAGAAATCCTGTACACTAAAACAATTGTTAGCGCCGCACAAACAGCAGATATTAGGGAAATTGCAAAAAATAAGAATAGTTGGTATTTCCAACTAGGATTATCTTCATCTAGGCTGTTGTGATAAGGTATTTTTCCAAAAACAATTTTATAAGCTTGGTATAACGGGACTGCTAAAAGTGCTGTACCTGGGACCTTATCTGAGTAATAGTGTCCGTTATAGTATGCCCTGTCGCCCGTATTATTGGCGTAAGAATCAATTTCAAACCTGTGCTCATCAACTATTGCCCTTGTTAGGTCTAGAGAAGCGTTATCATTCCACCTATCACTTGCTGCAAATACAGAGAAAATTATCCAAAAAATTAGAAAAATTTTCCACTCTGTTTTTGTTAAAAATCTCATTTTGGTATCACTGATTTGATTCTATAAAACGTATGTCTTCCGTTACTCAAATAAGATTCTAAGCCTAACTTTTCTTCAAACTCTCTGCAAGTATCTCCTAGTTCTATCCTGTAGCA
>JAUYDD010000033.1 GCA_030704765.1 Nanobdellota archaeon
GAACCATGGAATAAATTCCATGGCGTGTTTGGTTCTTGAGCACCCCCAAAATTATTTTTGCTTTCTACATATTAAAATAAGTAAGGTACGCAAAAAATAATTTTGCTGGTCTTAAAAGATGTGGTTTAATTTCTGACATAACAAAAATTCTAATTTAGATTGCTTTTTTCTATACATCACTTCTGGCTTCTTTGAGCTTTTAATTGCTGGTCAAATATCCGTTGATATAAGCCTAATATCTCTTCATCATCCATATAAGATCTAAGATATGCAGCTTGATTTCCATCAAGTTCTTGATAAAACTCTTCTCTTCTTTTCTCAGTTAATTCTTCATATTCTCTTTTTGCAAATAATGCTTTATCATCTTTTGGATTTGTAATTATTGCTGCAAATATTGCTAAAGCATTTTCAGCATCTTTTTTCTTTCTTTTATCAGCATCTTTTGGAGCTTCCAATTGTTTTTTATAAGATTCTAATATTTCTTTTTTAATATAACTCAATAATTCTGTTCTTTTTGCAGCAGATAATTTATCTAATTCTTTATATTGTTCATTGACACCTATCATCTCAACTAATTCCAAATGTTTTTCAGCTAAATCTTCATAATCTTTATTAATGATTTCTTGAGGAGCACTGCTCTCAATTACAGAATGCAATAATTCTTCAGGAGTTGATTTTAACACTTCTTCAAGTTTATCTTTTCCAAACTGTGCATATCTATCTTGCCTTCTTTCAATAGCTCCATTCAAGGCAGGATATAATACTCTTGGATTATCTAAATTCTCATATAATCCATTAAAAGCTTTTAATTTTTGTTCATCAGTCAGAGCTGTATTTTCATTAACTATTTGTTCTAATGCTTGAGGCAATATTTCTGGTGATTTACCACTAGCTACATCTTGTTTAAGCGAGTGATATTGATAGAGGTCTCCGTATAATTCTGCAAATTCTTCAAATGCAGTTTTCTTATCTTCATCTGATTTCTTATTTTCATCTGATTTCTTTTCTTTAGATTTTTTTTGTTTTGATTTAGCCATATTGATTATTTTTGACCTGAATTTTTATGATTTTCTTAAGTCAATCTACTATTTAAATCTTTCTATTGTATATACTATGCAGTGGTAACATATAATAAGATTTATAAATATATTTCATGATTAAAACTTTATAAACCTATATTTTTTTGATTTTATCCAAGCACATTAGTTTTTCGTTTAACAGAAGAAATATAAATAAAATTATCTAATTGCAATAGCTAAAAGTACGGCCCTAAATTATTAATAAACATGCTATTTGAAACTATTGATTATATCCCTCATCAAAATCAAAAACAGTATAATTCTTCTTATTATTTTTAGCTCTTTCTTTTTGCTGATTATTTTTGTTCAAATCTTCTTCAACATCACTAATGAATTCTTCAGCTTTTGGTTGAGTATCTAGATTTATTCCATCAATATCCATCTCTTCATTATTTTCTACAAGTTTCTCAGCTGAAATGTCTTCAATAGTTGGCTCATCAGCAGGATTTTCAGGAATAATCTCAGTTATTATATTATCTTCAAGTTCTTTTCTCTCTTTCAATTCCTCTTCTCCATATAATCTATCTTCTTTTATTGCTTCTTTTTCAATCTTAACCAAATCCTTAATCTCTTCATTGAAAAAATCCTCAGCAATCTTTGTTTCTTTAATTTCTTCATTAATTTCAGGTAAAGTATTTATTGGTATTTCTTTTATTTCTAGGTCTGCAGGAATTGCCTCTATATTTTCTTGATTGCCTGTTTTAGGACTTTTGTCTACTAAATATTTTTTATTCTGTTCCTTATTTTGCTCTTTATACAGCTCTTCCAATTTTTTTATCCTTACTGATATTTCATTTATTTTATCTGCACTTATTATGAGGTTATTTAGCTCTCTTCTGACTAAAAAATCCAATAATTCGTCTTTTATCTCAGATTCTATCAATAGGCTTGAATCTTTCTTGAATCTTCTCGAACTGCTTATCACTCTTTTTAGTTTAGAGTATATTGAGGGATGAGAATAATCAAAAAGATGCTTGACATTTTCTTCTTCTTTATCAATTGCTAATGTATGCTGTATCAGGCCATTTAAAGATATGATAATAAAATCTGCCTCGGATATTATCTCATCTATAATCTGTACAGAAGAAGGCGTGTCAATAATGACTCCAAGCTCCATATTATTAAGTTTATATTTATTGAATATACCCTTAGCTTTAATCATTTCATCTAAAGATATGAGATGTGGCAATACCACCCCGAATCTCTTTGAAGAAAACTTCATTGCAATGTTCCTTATTGCAGAAATCTCAGCTTCAAATATTTTTGGATGCTTTAAGGAAAACCTAATGCCATGAAGGCCTAATATTGGATTAGATTCTTTTTGTGGAGAGGATAAAAGAGCTGTATATTCATCAGTCCTTATATCACTTGTACGTATGTTAATTCTTGAAAAATAATAAGATGCTTTTTCAATTGATTTTGATAGTATGTCTGCATATATGTTCAGTTGGTTTTCTTTTTCATAATATAAAGGATGTTTTCCTTCTCTTGCAATAGAGGTCTCTATCCTAAATAAGCCAACTTCATTTATCTTTGATTTAGATGCACTTTCTGAATCTTCTGGAACATCAATTAATATCTGCAATTTTAATCTTTCTGTATCAACTCCAGCTAAAATCTCTGCTGAGATAGGGTTTGCAATCTCCCCATCAAACACCTTTCCTTTAACACTATCCAAGGTTATCTTTCTTCCTTCTGGTAATTGCTCATTAGCATTATTTAATCCAACCACGCATGGAATTAAAAATTCTCTAGCAATTATAGCGTCATTGCTTGTCATCCCGCCTTCATTAGTCAAGATTCCAGAGACTAAATCTAAATAAATTATAAAATCTGATGAAAGAGAATTACACACTAAAACATCCCCTTTTTTTAACTTCATTAAATCATCCCTGTTCCTGATTACCTTGATGATTCCAGAACCAGTAGATAAGCCAGCACCAATGCCTTCTAATAAAAGCTGGCCAGATATTGGACTAATTTTAGCCCTAGTCCCTGTTATTGGCCTTACCTCTGTTATATAGATTTTCTCTGCATCTATAGCGAACTCTATTTTCTGTGGTGAATTAAAGATACCTGCGATGCTGTCTGCTTTTCCTGCAAGTTCATATATCTGGCCATTAGACAATACTTGTGATGAGCTTTTTTCATTATTTAGCCTAACTATGCTATTTTCCCCAGAACCAGACCTTACAACAGCTATCTTTTTGATGCTTGTCTTTATATCTTTTATCTTTATGTCTTTATCAAGCGTATATCTGTCAGGAGTTATCTTTCCAGAAGTTATTCCTATTCCCAATCCATAAATGGATTCTATTATTATATCATCGTTTTCTTTCAATGGGTTTTTTGAGAACACGACCCCTGATTTTTGGGAATCGACCATTGTCTGGATAATCACAGCCATTTTGTCTTTTATATTGAACTTTTCCCTATAAAAAATAGCTCTTGAAGTATAAAGAGAAGATATGCATTTCCTGATATGCTCAAGGACGCTTCTTTCTCCTTTTATGTTTATAAAACTGTCAAATAATCCAGAATGACTATAATTATTATTATCATAGACAACAGAACTTCTTATAGAAACAAATATTGATTCATAAGAATGTTTCAATATATTGATAGCATCTTGCGAAACCCCCCGAGTATCGATTTTTTCAGATCCAAGTATATTATAGGATTCAAGTATTTCACTTACGAGTTCTTTTGAAAAATTACTGTCTTCTATAATTGCTCTTATTTCTTTTGATCTTTTTTTCAGATCTTCTTTATCATCAATATTTATACTTTCAACTATAGGATTTATCTTATCATAGATCTTCTCTTTTTTTAAAAAATTATCAATAGCATCTGCTGTAATTACAAAACCATTAGGTACATTGAACTTTGATTTTATTATCTTTCCAAGACAGCTTGCTTTAGTGCCTACAGATTCTTTATCATCCAAATCTATTTCTGACAGCCATCTTATTATATCTTTATTTAAAATCTCTTTTTTTTCCATATCAAATCAAAAACTTAAATAAATATTTAAATCTATCCTAATCAAGATCAGGGCATCAAAAAAACAATCCACCACACCCTAAAGGTTTTTTGCCACAGCAAAAAAATCGCCTGCTGGCGAGTGTGGTTTGATTGGCCCTTGTTTTTAGGATGCTCAGAAATTAAAACTAACTAACATCCACATCTTAAAAGATGTGGTTTAATTTCTGACATTAAAATAAATTTACAAAGAATAAGCCTTA
>JAUYDD010000227.1 GCA_030704765.1 Nanobdellota archaeon
GCTCGGAAATTGAATGCAAGTAAACTACCTCATGTCAAGAACCATGGAATAAATTCCATGGCGTGTTTGGTTCTTGAGCATGCTCCAAAATGCCTTCTCTTTCTATCCATTAAAATAGATAGGTATGAGAAGAGCATTTTGCACATCTTAAAAGATGAGGTGTTCAATTTCCGACATAATAAATTATGGAGTTATCAATTTCGGACATATTATAAACTTATATGATGATTTAAAGATATGGTAAAACAAAAAGAAATAGCTATTGTATACATGTGCGCTGGAATATCCTCTAGATTTGGAGGAAAAATAAAGCAGTTTGCAAAAGTAGGGCCAATAGGTGAAACATTGATAGAATATTCTTTAAACCAAGCAACTAATGCAGGATTTACAAAAATAATATTTATTGTTGGAAACAAAACTGAATTGCCTTTTAAAGAAAAATTTGGAAATGATTATAGAGGGATTCCAATAGAATATGTCTTGCAAAAATATGATGTAAAAATAAGAGACAAGCCCTGGGGAACAACAGATGCTTTGTGCACTATAAAAGATATTATTGCCTGTCCTTTTGTTGTATGCAATGGTGATGACATATACGGAGAAAATACTTTCAAATTACTGGCAGAACATCTAAAAAAGGAAAATGATGAAGCTACAATAGGTTATAAACTCTGTGAAGTCATACCTGATTTTGGAAAAACTAACCGAGGTATATTTCAAATTGATAATAAATATGTAGAATCATTAAAAGAAGTCTTGAGTATTGAGAAAAATAATCTCTCAGCAACCAACAACACTCCAGATGACCTCTGTTCTATGAATATATACGCTCTTCATCCAAAGACAGTCAATCTATTATCAAAATCACTCAAAAGATTCAAATTAAATAATAAGGATAATAAGAAAATAGAATGCCTCCTTCCAGAAGAATTATCAAACCTATTGGAAAAAGAAAAGATAAAGATGAAGATATATCCCTCTAATGACCTATGGATTGGTGTCACAAATCCAGAAGATGAACCTATTGTAAGAAAAAAGCTTATTGAAATCTCGAAAAAAACATAATTATAGCAAATAACATAAATTTTCGGAAAAATTTTGTTATTTGTTTATTTAGGAAATAACTTCTTAAATATACGGAAATCAAAAAAACAATGGGCCACCACACCCTAAAGGTTTTTTGCCACAGCTAAAAAATCGCCTGCTGGCGAGTGTGGTTTGATTGGCCCTTGTTTTTAGGATGCAAGAAAAAACTTTTATGGT
>JAUYDD010000121.1 GCA_030704765.1 Nanobdellota archaeon
TTATGTTGAGAATTGAAAACCTCATGATTTATCATGTGGTCGTAGCAAATGTTACAGTTTTCAATTCTCGAGCATCCTAAAAACAAGGGCCTGTCACAAACCCACACCTTTAGGTGTGGGTGGCCCATTGTTTTTTTGATAATCAAAGAAAGGTTTATTAATAAAATTAATGGAAAATAAAAATTAATTATATTTTCAACCAATCAATTTCATAATAACTTATATCTTCTTCATTATCAACTATTGCTAGAAGAAGTTTTTTCCCTGTTGAATGAGTTATCCTTGTCTTTGATATGAAATCTTTTGGATCAATCTTTTCACTTGATTTTATTGGAAAACATATATATTTAGCATGATGGTTTTTGATATAGTCTTGTTTTGTATATATCCTGAATTCTTCACCAAACTTAAGGCCAGTCTTTACTACATAACCTTTGTTCTTTAAGTTCTTGTAGACAAGATATTTTAAATAAAAATCTTTGTCTATTTTTGAAAATAATTTAAGGAGCTCTGTTTCAGAGAGCTTTATATCTTTTATATTCAAGATATTAGCTTTTTTTGTCTCAAATAAATAAAAAGCTTCAAAACTTGAATAAATTATCTTTCCTTCTTTTAATTCTCCAATCTTGTTCTTATCCTGAATTGAATGTGCTTTTTGAGAATTAGAGAATATTCTTTGTTCTATTACGTATATATTGAATCTATCTTTATCCATAAATATCAGAGGAAAAAAGGTTATTTAAGGATTTTGGGTATTTACTCAGAACTATGAATTAAACTTCGTAACTTCCAGTAAGTTTATTAGGCCATTCAATGTAAAAATAAAGAAATTGCCTAAAAATTAGCAATCCCAACCGACTCAGAGGGTTGAGGTATTTGCTAATTTTTTCGCTTCGCGACCGGCAATTTCAGTCTCCAAGAAAAACTTTCAGAAGTTTTTCTGGGCCATTCAAAATCTGAAGATTTTGAAGGTTTCAAATCTGCCGAGGCAGAGCCTCGGGGTATTAAACCCAGATTTGAAAGTAAATAGATTTTATAATTTACTTTTTGCTTCATTTGCTTTTTTTATGATGTCTGAGGAAGACTCAACTTTAGCTCCAACACCATCTATCAGGTCTATATTATGTTTTTTGCAAATAGGAGTTTCAGGAATTTCATAAATGTATCTGTCTCCGCCTTTAGCATATATATGGGGCTTTAAAAATTCAAGGGTCTTGCATTGGGATTGATCCTCGTCTATACTTATAAATACTTCATCAACACAAGATAGTTCTGCAATAATTTTTGCTTTATCTGAATGTGGCATGAAAACAAATCCTTTTTTTTGTATTGTTTGATTGTCATTATTAATAATAACTATGAGGTAATCCCCAAGTTTTTTAGAAAGCTTGAATAATTCAACGTGTCCGTGGTGCAGCGGATCAAAGTAACCACTTGTAGCAACTACTTTTTTTGTTTTTTTGATTTCTTCTATTCTTTTTTGAACATCTTCTTTATTTTTATATTCAGTCAAGTCAATTATTGGTGTATCTATAGATTCTTCCATTTTATAAAAAATCAAAGATAAATTATATCTTATCAATATGTCGTATATATTTATTTTCAACTAATCATGATTATTTAAACCTTATTGTATAAATTTATACAAATTTTTATAAATTAAGTCATTTTGTAATTATAGTAAAAGACATAAGTCTTTCCCTAAATAGTCAATGACAAAGAGAGAAAAAATTAATGTCAGAAATTAAACCACATCTTTTAAGATGTGGATGTTAGTTTGTTTTAATTTCTGAGCATCCTAAAAACAAGGGCCAATCAAACCACACTCGCCAGCAGGCGATTTTTTAGCTGTGGCAAAAAACCTTTAGGG
>JAUYDD010000055.1 GCA_030704765.1 Nanobdellota archaeon
TAAAGCTGAAGAAAACATAAAAAAACTATTACGTGACTGAAATAAAAATTCCAATAGAAAACATTTATTACCTTCTTTGTTATGCCTGGAATCAGCTAGATGAGGCCGGCCGTATAAAAGTAAGTGCATCAGATTATACAAAATATATTGATCTTTTTGCAAAAGCACTCAAGAACGCTTGCGCTTACATTTTTAAACGTGGTCTTGACAGAGAATATCTTTATGAATGTGGCGAACTTACAAGACTTAAAGGAAAGATAGATTTTTGTAAAAATATGAAAAACATGATTGGCTCTTCATCAACACTTTACTGTGAGTACGATGATTTATCAAATAATGTTCTACATAACCAGATTATTAAATCGACTATTAATAAAGTACTAAGAATCAGAGATCTTGATCCGGCAATTCGTAAAGACCTTATTGAGATTTACAAACGCATGATGCAGGTTTCTGATATAAACTTAGATAGAAACCATTTCAAAAAGGTCAGATTACATCGGAATAATCTGTTTTATAGATTTGTTCTTAACATTGCTTATTTAATTCATGAAAATATTGTATTGGATGAAAAGACAGGAAATTATGAATTTATTGACTTTATCCGCGATGACAGAAAAATGGCCAGTCTCTTTGAAAACTTTGTAAGAAATTTTTATAAGGAACATCTAAAAGGTACAGATTATGATGTTAAACCTGAAATAATAAAATGGAATGTAACTGAATCAGATCCATTCTCACTCGAATACCTACCACAAATGAAAACAGATATTTCAATTACTTCAGAAAAAAGAAAGATTATTATAGACACAAAGTATTATAGAGAGTGTTTACAAGAGTACTATAATAAAGAAACATTTATATCTTCCAATCTTTATCAGTTATTTACATATGTAAAAAACGCCGAAGCACAAGGAGGGTCTGCGATAAATTGTGAAGGAATCCTGATTTATCCAACAGTAAGAAAAGAGATTGATAAGTCCTACTCAATGGAAAATCACAAGATTAGCGTAAAGACAATTAATCTGAACCAGGGTTGGAAAAATATATCAAATGATCTTATGAAAATTATTAATTAGACATTAATTAAAAATTAGAAGTTAATTCTTTAAACTTCAATTGACATACAGCTAAATGCAATATTTAAAAAAACCAAAAGCAGATTAGCAATGACTGAAAATGAAATTAAAAAACTTAAGGAAGAACTAATAAAGTCTTACTGGACAGAAGATTTACATCTCAAGTTAACAGAACTCCAAGCAGAAGATGCTAAAAGAATCGTTGAATCTATGGATAATTTCGAGATTTTCGAAAAGGTTAATAACAGACAATATCAACAGGACTATATCGAAGATTATCTTGAATACTTGTGGAAAATAAGTGAACCAGCTTATTGGA
>JAUYDD010000006.1 GCA_030704765.1 Nanobdellota archaeon
AAGATGTACAACTTGACCTGGTAGTAACCGATGTTGACAGTATCAGGACTATTTCTGTTAATGCCTTTATTACAGATAAGGGAAAAGAAAAACCAGTATCGGGAGAGGTAGTGATGATCTATGTTCCAAGGATGTTCACTCTTCTGCCGATCAGTGAACTGACTCTCGACGATAACGGAACAGCGAGCATTGAATTCCCTTCTGATCTGCCAGGAGATAAAGATGGTAATATAACCATTATTGCAAAATTTGAAGAGAATATGACGTTTGGGAATGTCGAAAAAAGAGAAATCATAAACTGGGGTTTGCCTACCGATTATTCTGTACTTTTCTCCCACAGAGCTCTCTGGACTAAAACCCCGCCTCGCTGGATGATAATTACACTTTCAATCCTCCTGGCAGGAGTATGGGGACATTATCTCTTTGCTCTGATCAGTCTTATACGGATAAGAAATGATGCTAAAAGGAAGGCTAAGGAAGAATACAGAATTTAATAAATACAATTGTACGATATTTGTATTATACATTAATTAATTAAAATAAGATTATTATTATGAAAACCATTAAACTTTTCTTTGTTGGTGCTTGCCTTTTATTAATTAGTGCCACATTGGTAGCTCAAACAAAACCATGGGTTGTTCCAGCTAACTTTAAATCGATGAAAAACCCTGTTGCCATGAGTGATGCCAGCACTACGGCAGGGCAGGCACTCTATAAAAAAACCTGTACACCATGCCATGGAAAAACTGGTCTTGGTGACGGCGTAAAAGTAAAATCACTTAAAACAATGCCGGGCAACATGTCTCTATCTGAATTCCAGAATCTGGCTGATGGCGAACATTTCTACAAAACTAAAATGGGAAGAGGGGATATGACAAAATATGAAGGAAAATTATCAGATGAAGATATCTGGAACCTAGTTAACTACATGAGAACATTCAAGAAATAAAGAGGAGAATAATTTTCCTGAAAAATCAGAGGCTGTACCTATTTGGGCAGCCTCTTTTTTTGATTTAAACTATCAATGTTGTAATCTTCAAATACGATAGCTATTGCAATTTTTGATAAAAAAGTAAAAAGTAAAAACCCAATAGAAAATACCATTACTGCAGTTCTGATTTCAGTCCAAGATGGTGTATATATATAAATCTGTCCTAAAACATCAGGTGTAAATGCGGGTATAATCAGGGCAATTCCTTTTTCAACATAAACGCTGGCATAAATAAGAACTGCACCAATATTCAGAGTCAGAAAATTTTTCCGGGTTTTGGGAATTAAGAAAAGTATAAATGCGATACATCCCATAATAATTGACGACCAACTGTATAAAATAATTTCTTTGTTATCCCCTATTCCGAAAAGTAAATATTCCCAATACAAAATATGCTCAGTTCCGGAATAGAACTCTTTAAAAAGTTCAGCAATGGTAAAAAACAGATAAATGAACATCGCGTACACCATAAGTTCAGCAATTCTCCATATAGCTTCATCTTTTATTTCAAATTTAGTAGTTTTTCTAAGTATTTGAAATAGAATTAAAAGAATAGCCGGGCCTGAGCAAAAAGCTGATGCTAAAAATCTTGGAGCAAGCAAAGCGCTATTCCAAAATATACGGGCAGGTAAAGCATTATAAAGAAATGCTGTTGTTGTATGAATAGCAACAGCCATGGGTATGCTCAATAAAACAAGGGGTAAAACTATTGATCTATTATATTCTTTTTTATAAAAAATACAATATAATAAATATGTTACAACAAATAAATTAATTAATAAATATATGTTAAGAGCGAAAAAATCCCAGGAAAGTAAAGAAGATGGAAAGTTCATTGTGCCTATCAGAGGCAGCATATGCCAAAATCTAAGCGGATTTCCAATATCTACAACTATAAATGAAATACACATAATTACAGCACAAACAGCCAGCAATTCACCAAAAATTACAATTTCTTTGATTGGTTTCCAATCATAAATATAAGCAGGGATAACTAACATAACAGCTGCTGCAGCAACTCCGACAAGAAACGTAAAATTTCCAATATAAAAAGCCCACGATACAGAATCTCTCATGTGAGTTCTGATCAATCCGTCAGTTATCTGACCTAAATAACCAAATCCTCCCCAAAGAATTAATATTAACAGTAAGATAAGCCAGGCATAATATGTTTTGCTTCCATGAAAAACTATTTTTATACTGCCTGTTATAAAACGAATAAAACGAATAAAACGAATAAAATTCATATTAAGTTTTTTAATTTATTTTAGCCAGTTTACAGCGTTTAATAATTTTAAGTTTTATTTATATGCCAAAGAAATAGTAGAATTTAGGTTGAAAGTTCAATTCCTGTTTCAGTACAAGTACTCGTTTGTTTTCTAATATGTATCTGATTTCGCTATCGGGGTCTAAAAGATTTCCAAATTTTCTTGCTCCTACCGGGCATATTTCAACACATGAGGGGTATTTGCCTTCCCTCGTTCTTTGAATACAAAAAGTACATTTTTCTACTACGCCCTTCTTTCTTGGTCTGTTTCCTAAATAATGCATTTCAGTATTTATTTCTTCTGCCGGAACATTTGGCTCGCCCCAATTGAAATGCCTTGCTCCGTATGGGCAAGCTGCCATACAATATCTGCATCCGATACACCAATTATAATCAACTACAACAATTCCATCAGGTTCCTGCCAGGTGGCTTTAACCGGGCATACGGTTACACATTGAGGGTTTCTACATTGCTGACATTGTACCGGAAGATAAAAATGTCCTTTTTCCGGAACTTTTTCAGGATTATACTGAGCAGTGGAATGCGCAAAATCTATCCCTTTCTCTTTTTCCATCTGAAGCACCTCTATCCAATGAATTTGTGGCTCACGTGATTGATTGTTTTCTTTTACACATGCGTAAACACATCTTCTGCATCCAATACATCTGGATAAGTCGAGGGCATAACCAAATAAAGTTCCTTCTATCGGAGGTTTGTCAGATACATGAAATTCTTTACCATACTTTTCTTTGTATTTAATTTCTAAATTTTTAATTATTCTATCTTTTTCCTTTTTTGATAAAGTTTTAAAATTTTGTTGAAAAAACTGGTCAAATGCTTCCATATCACAACCTGAAAGTGCTAGTGCAGAGAATGTTGCTAATGATATATTTTTTAAAAATGACCTTCTTGAATTTTTGTTTTTCATTTTTGCTAAAATTTCCAATTTTTTAAAGTTATTTAATATCTTCCTGCCTGATTGGTGGAGGTTCCGGCGTTAGTTCTTTAAATTTTGGTGAGTGTGGATTATGACAATGAACGCAAAGCAAATATTCTTTTTCCCCGTTCCATTCACCTGTTCTCTTTCCATGAACCCCAACTTTCCAGTCTCTGAGTTTTTCACCATGGCACTGACCACAAAGTTTATATGATTCCTTAAAATCTAATAATTTTCCACTGGCAAGCTTCAAATAATCTCTGTTATTAAGATCATGGCAATCAAGGCACCACCGGTTTTCACTATCATGATTAAATATTGCAGAAATGTCATCGTGCCAATCTACTAATTTTCTTCTTACAGGATTAGGTGCAAAATTTGCATGACAATCAGTGCAGGGATATGTACCATCGCTGAACGGAGGTGCTTCAACAGCATATTCTACAGCTATTTCAGTTTTTTTATTTTCTTCTTTTTCATTAAGTACTTTATCTATTTCATTATTGCCTGATTCTTTATTTTTACAACCAGAAGTTAGCACAATATAAAGTGCCATTAAAATAACAGGCATTTTAATATTTTCGTAAAAATTATCTTTCATATTAAATTTTCTTTTCAAATAGAGATTTAAGTATCTTAGATTAAAAATCTTCTTTCATTGACCAAATTGAGGAGAATGTGATTCCTTTTTATTTATTACCAGTGTTTTAAAATGTCTCAGTTCTTAAAAAGATTTTGGAACTAATAAATAGCTAATAACAAAGAAAAGTATAATAACATCTGCTTGAGCAATTTTAACTCTGTTTTTTCTCCTCCCCCAAAATATTTTTAATGGGTTTTTTATTAAGTAGGATGGAATGTGGGCTTTCAGTTCAGAATTCAGAGGACTCTGATGACAAAAACCGCACCCAAATGGATGATTTATTGTCAGTTTTGCTTGGAGATTTTTGGGATCATTATATCTTTGTATTAATCAGCCTTATAAGGAGTAAGATCGGGGCTGACAGAAAGGAAACTAAGGATGAATTCAGAACTTAAAACAAACTTTTGCACGATAATTGTATTTAACTCATTAATTTAAACTAGATTATTATGAAAACTATGAAACTTTTCTTTATCAGCGCTGCAGTTTTAATGCTGAGTACAACATTGGTTGCCCAACCAAAACCATGGGTTGTACC
>JAUYDD010000117.1 GCA_030704765.1 Nanobdellota archaeon
CGAATAGGAGGCTGTCGTATGTTTTCACAATATAATAAAACTTAAATACTAAATAAAGTTTATTATAATAGAACGCAAGAATTCTCATAGGAGGAAATAACTTCTTAAATATACGGAAATTAAAGTTATTTCCTATAGCTACGACCACATGATAAATCATGAGGTTTTCAATTCTCGACATAACCAATAAAAGAGATTAAATTGAATCAAATTACCTAAAGAATAATTATCATTCATTAAAAATAAGGCTGATTATCCTTGCTTGTCTTTATTATAGAAAAGGGGATAAATTTTAATTTTAGTTACTATAGTTAAATTTATATAAATATAAACATATATTTTAAGATGTTCACAATCAAAGAGATAACCTGGATAATAATTGCGATAGTTATATTTGAATTTATGGTCCTCTTTCCAGTGCCAAAACCTTTTAATGCCTCGATTTTATTAGTTCCAATAATAGTGATTCTAGTAAATGTAATTGTAAAAAAAATAGTTTCAAGACATTTTAGCATTAATATAGAACATAAAGTCTTTGAATTTGAAAGATGGGGTCTTTATAGTCGTTCTCATTTAAAAAAAGCATTTCCAATGGGCCTAGTATTCCCCCTAGTATTGACTATACTTTCTTTAGGCCTCATAAAACCTTTTTTCCTTCTTGGATTTGAATATTCCGACATACCAAGAAAAAGGATATTAAAAGAACATGGAACAAAAAGAAAGACTTTGATAAATGATTCAGATCCTGGATATGTTGCTGCATGGGGTTTTTTCAGCCTGATAGTCCTAGCGATTATAGGTGCTATTTTTAAGTTTCCAGAGCTCTCTAAATATGCAATCTACTATGGGGCTTGGAACCTTATTCCATTTGGAAAATTAGATGGAATGAAGCTATTTTTCGGAAGTATTTTGACATATTCAATGATAGCAATACTATACATAATCTCTTTATTAATGGTCATTATCTATATAGTTTATTGATTTTCAAATCTGGGTTTTATACCCCGAGGCTCTGCCTCGGCAGATTTGAAAAGACTGAAATTGCCGGTCGCGAAGCGAAAAAATTAGCAAATACCCCGACCCTCTGGGTCGGCTGGGATTGCTAATTTTTAGGCAATTTCTTTATTTATATAAGATCATTATAATTGATAACTTTATGATGATTACAAAGAATTTAATAACAAATATCTGGTTTTATTAATATGCCAGATAAAGTTTTATTTCATATAAATCCTAGAAAATATCAAAAAGAAATATATGAAAACTGCAAGGACAAGAATTGCCTTGTTGTCTTACCAACAGGAATTGGAAAAACCTTGATTGCGTTGATGCTTTCTATATATACTCAAAAAAAACATCCAGGTTCAAAAACTTTATTTTTAGCTCCTACAAGACCTTTAGCAGAGCAGCATTTGGTTTATTTTAAAAAACATCTTCCTGAACTATTTGCTGAAATGACTTTGTTCACAGGAAAGATAAATCCGGAAAAAAGAAAAGAGCTTTGGGAAAGTTCAGATATTGTGTTCTCCACACCTCAATGCATTGCAAATGATATAAGAAACAACCTTTATAATTTAACAGAAGTTTCACTTTTAATAGAAGATGAATGTCACAGATGCTTAAAAAATTATGCTTACACTTATATAGCAGAAAAATATAAAGAACAAAGTAAGAACCCTAAGATTCTTGGCCTGACAGCAAGTCCAGGAACAGATAAAAAAACAATAGAACAAATAGCAAAAAACTTGAAAATAGAGGCTATAGAGCTTAGGACACGGGAAAGTGAAGATGTAAAAGAATACCTTCAGGAATTAGAGTTTGAGATAATAAAAATAGATTTTCCTAAATACTTAAGAGAAATTGTTGATTTAATAAGAAAACTTTATGGGAAAAAAATCGAAGAATTAAAAAATAGAAAGCTTCTTTTTGAACCTCCTACAAAAACAAATATACTGAAACTCCAGTCTAAAATTATGATGATGATAAATTCTGGAAATAAACACTTCAATGTTTTAGTAGGCGCTTCTGTTTGCGCTCAAGCAATAAAATTATCCCATCTTATAGAATTATTAGAAACTCAAACTCTTTACACCTCTTTAAACTATATGAAATCATTATTCGAGCAATCAAATAATAATCAATCCCAAGCAGTAAAGAAAATAACAAAAAACCCGGATTTTAACCAGGCATTTATTCAATTAAACGAGCTTATTGCAAAAAATATTGAGCATCCAAAATTATCTGAACTAAAGAAAATAATAGAAAATTCTATTATGGAAAGCCCAAAAAATAAATCAATTGTTTTTACTCAATACAGAGATACAACCCAAAAAATTTGCAAGGAATTAAATTCCATTCCAGGAATAATCTCAAATGTTTTTGTTGGCCAGACAAAAAAAAGAGATTCAGGATTATCGCAAAAAGAACAGCAAGCTATAATGAATGAGTTTAGGGAGGGAAAAATTAATGTTATTGTCTCAACTTCAATAGGAGAAGAAGGTTTGGATATTCCAGAAGTCAATTCAGTTATTTTTTATGAACCCATACCGAGTGCTATTAGAAAAATACAAAGAGCAGGAAGAACAGCAAGATTAATGAAAGGAAAACTCGTTATTTTAATGACCAAAGATACTTTAGATGAGATTTTCTATTATGCATCAAGAGCAAAAGAGAAAAAGATGTACCGCTCAATAGAATCAATAAAAAAAGACATGGATAATGGAATAACCTTTGATAATGTAAAAGAAAAAGAGATTTTAGAAAAACAAACTGAATTTATTGAAGATAAAGAAGAAAAACAAAAAAAGCTGTTTTAAAAACATTTAAATTACCCAAAATCTCAAAATTAATATGGCAAAAAAAGATTTATTTGAAATAAAATTTGCAGAACCAAAACATGCAGAAAGTATAGAAAAAGTCTACAAGGAATGGCTAGAATTTAAAGGAATTCTTCCAGATGAATTAATAAAACCAGAGTCTAAAGAAGAAATTCTTAATGATATAAATCAAATAAATTGTATAAAAAAATATATCATAGCTGAAAATGAAAAAAAAGAAATAGTTGGAGTGTGTTACATTGATACCTCTTTTATAACCCTTAATACAATAAGACTGGGAAATATGATTATAAAAAAAGAATATAGAAGAAAAGGAGTCGGTTCTAGTCTCATAGATTACATAATTAATTTTGCAAATAAAAATAATGTATATAAAATATGGCTCTGGACACAAGAAGAATTAATACCTGCGATTAAACTATATGAAAAAAAAGGTTTTGTTTTTGAAGGAAAACAAAAAGCACAATTTTGCGAAAAAGATGCGCTTCTATATGGCTTGGTTCTAAAAAAATAAAAAGCAGAATATATAAATATAATCAGCATATCATTAGCTGTTTTAAAAATGCAAGATATAAAAACTTATTTAAAAAATTTAAATATAAACTTCAAAACAATTTCTCACATTCCAGTTTATACTTGTGAAGAAGCAGAAAAATATGCTAATGAATTAAAAGGAGTCCATTCTAAAAATCTTTTTTTAAAAAACAAAAAAGAAAACAAATTTTTCTTAATAATCATTCCTGCAGGGCGTAAACTAGAGATAAAGAAAATTGAAGCTCTTTTAAATGAAAAACTCACTTTTGCAGACAAATCAGATTTAAATGAAATATTGAATATAACAACCGGAGCAGTGTCTCCTTTTGCATTAATCAATGACAAAGATAAAAAAACACAATTAATAATCTCAAATGAGATTTTAATTTCAGAATATGTTGCTTTTCATCCAAATATAAACACAGAAACATTAGAACTAACTTCAAATGATTTTAAGAGATTTTTAGAATCTATTAAAATTAAACCAATCATTATTTAAAAAAGAATGTTCCATAATATTTTTGAAAAATTAAAATCAATAAAGGAAAATAAGCAAAAACCAAGAATAATAGCTGATATCCATGAAAAAGATTCTTTGGTTTTAGCTGAATTAAAATATTCTAATGAAATTATTCTTGAAATAGTTTCATTAGAAATTGGAGATTATTTAATTCAAGACACAATAATTGAAAGAAAAACAATTCAGGATTTTGCAAGTTCTATTATAAATAAAAGGTTATTAGGGCAAATAAGTCAGATGCAGAGCTATAATGAAAGATTTATTATTATTGAAGGAGAAATAAACAATTTAACAAATACAAAAATAAGCGCTAATGCAATAAGAGGTGCTGTTTTAAAAATATTAAGCCAGGATAAAATTCCAATAATTTTTACTAAAGATTATCTAGAAACTGCCAAATATTTAATACTATTAGCTAAACAAAAATTAAAGCCTGATTTAGAGCCAAGTCTGCACTCAAAAATTCCAAAAACACTGGATGAACAGAAACTATACATTCTACAAGCATTTCCAAACATAGGCCCAAAAAAAGCAAGGGCTTTAATTAAAAGATTCCAGACTTTAGAAAATATTTTTAATGCAGATGAAAATGATTTAAAAGAAATTATAAAATCTCAATCTAAAGAGTTTAAAAAAATTATTCAAGGTGAGAGTCTGCAATAAATTCCAGGCCCATTTCATCTAAATTAAATGTTAATCCAGCAATATCCCCATTATTAGAAGTTCTAACAGCAGTAGGAATATTTCTCCTTCTCAAAACATCTCTAACAATGGTTGCGCAATAATCCAATGGTAATTCTTCAGCTTGTATTAAAATATCTGCAGGATAAATTTCATGAACCTCAGCATAATAATCTATTTGCCTAACAATAGTTTTTGCAACCCTTTCTGAAATATCAACTCTCTGAAATCTATCAACTTTCTCATATGCTTTTTCCATTAAAATTAAGTATAATTTTTTAAATATTTAAAGAAGATTGTAATGTAAACATATTTTTGAAAACCGAAAATATATAAATATCAAATACTTCTCTATTAGGGTTATTGTTTTTTAGTTCTAATCTAAATCCTTTCAAAAAAGACTATATTTTTCAATATCACTATAAACTGGCCCTTCAGATAAAAGTTCAGATTTTTTTAAATAAAATTCTTTAATATAAAACTTTAATTTTTTTGGTTTTATGCTTTTCAAATATTCTATTAATGCTTTTTTATCAGGAACATTTTTTACTCTAGCTATTGTAATATGGCTCATGAATCTTGCTTCAACAGGAAACATGTCTTTTAATTTTTCATCAATCTCTTTTTGAAGTTTAAATATTTCTTTACCATTTAATTTTATCCAGATTATTTTTATACCTGAAAATTTTTGTCTTTTTTTGAAATTTTTAGACACAGAAAAACCTTGTTTTTCTGTGAAAGATTTAGAAAAAACACCAACTTCTCCAATCTCGCAATAAAAACTCTCTAGTTTTATAAGTGAAATCTTTTTCTTGACTTCTTCAACTTGTTCTTCACTGATCTCACCTAAAAATTTCAATGTAAGATGCAAATTTTCAGGTTCAGTAAATTTTCCTGTAAAAAGAACTCTTTTTCTTAAAAGTTCTTGAATACTTTTTATCTCATTTATGCATTCTCTAGGAATATCTAAAGCGATAAATATTCTTACCATAAAAAATAATCACTACCTACCTATTAAAATTTAACTTTCACACAAGCTCACTCAAGATTTTAGCTCCAAGAAGAACTGTAATGTGATTGACATCCCTTTTTGGGTTTATTTCAACAATATCAGCTCCTTTAAGGTTTTTTAATAATGAGAGTCTCTTGATGAAATATATCAAGTCCCTAGAAGAGATTCCTCCAGGAACTAAAGAATTTGTTCCAGGAGCAAAAGCAGGATCAACACTGTCTATATCTATACTGACATAGAAACCAGTTGATTTTCTTGCTCTTTCCATGACAATATCACAAACATCCTCAATACCTTCTCTTAATAGGTCCATTTTAATCATAGTTATTTTATGCTTTTCTAAAAACTCTATTTCATCAGCTAATATCTGTCTTGTAGAAAGTAGGATTATCTTTGAACTGTCAAATCCATCATTTATTAATTCTCTTAACCATTCTTTATTACCTGGAACCTTATCGCAAATAGAACAATCTATATGAGAATCAAAAACAATCAACAGAGGGTCTAATTCAGTTTTTTTAAATGCAGAGACAATAGGATAAGTTACAGAATGGTCTCCTCCAAGAAATATTGTCTTGAAATTCTTCTCAAAATAATTAATTGAGCCCTCGTATATGGATGCATTAGACTCTAAAACATCACTTGGATCCAAGTGAATTTCATTTATGGATATTTTTTCATGTTCTAATACCTTATTTTTCTCATTTATATCTATATTTCTAAAAGCTTTCAATATTTCAGTTGGAGATGTTTCACATCCCTTCATATCATCTTTAGAATTGATTTGGCTTACTCTAATGATTTGCATGTTATATTTCACCTTTTATAAGATTATCAAAACCTATTTAAATAACTTTTTCCTAGTATAAATATTATTATATATCAAAAAGGAGGTTAAAATGGGAAAAAGCACTTTAGATTGGATTGCACTAATCCTTTTAATAATCGGCGGTTTAGTATGGGGACTTATAGCAATTAAACCTGACTGGAATGTAATTGCTCTGTTAGGAGCTACAATAGCAAGAGTAGTATATGCATTAGTAGGATTAGCAGCATTATATACAATATATTACTTATTCAAAGAATAAGGCTTATTTTTTATTTTATTTTCAAATCTGGGTTTAATACTCCGAGGCTCTGCCTCGGCAGATTTGAAACCTTCAAAATCTTCAGATTTTGAATGGCCCAGAAAAACTTCTGAAAGTTTTTCTTGGAGACTGAAATTGCCGGTCGCGAAGCGAAAAAATTAGCAAATGCCCCGGCCCTCTGGGTCGGTTGGGATTGCTAATTTTTAGGCAATTTCTTTATTTACTACTTCGCATACTATTTTATGTCGGGAACGTTGAAAACCGCACCTTTTAAGGTGCGGTCGTTTCCGAACATCCTAAAAAATTTCCCTGTCAAAGAAAAATCGCCGATCAAACCTCCTGCTTTAACAGGAGGTAGGCGATTTTTCAGGAAATTTTTTTTGATCTTCAGTTTCATTACATTCTTTATCTTCTTCTAAATATGAAAAATCAAGTATCCTTATTGCTCCTGTCTTGAGGTTCAATATTGGAACCTTGCATGGATCTGGTTTGTTTCCCACTTTTTCTTCAAAGGGAGTTATAGATTGCCAACAAGAACTGCAGATTATCAAAGTCCCATTATATTTATCAATATCAGGTTTATGTAAATCGCCTGTTGCAATAATATCGGGTGATTCTCTTATTATCATGGGATCATCATCTGGATGAGGAATATACACCATATTTCCATGAATCGGTGCAAGATGTCTTCTCAATAAAAAGTGTTTAACAACTCTTGCAGGACTATGGTGCGCGTTAATAAGCCTAAGTTCTTCTATCTCGTTTATCAACGCATGCATGCTTGCACCGTGGTACATAAGGACTTTAATTCCAACTTTCCCATTTTTTCCTTCTATTTCAACCACACTAGGGTTACTGACTAAGTAAAGATTAGGTAATTCGTACAATGCTTCACCAAAATCATCTCCTATTGGCGGTTGAGGTTCAGCTACTCTGACACCATCATGCTGTCCAGCACACATAATTATACTGATATTTCTAGGTATCTTTTTTAAATAATTTGCGAGAACATTATATTGTTCTTTAATATCTTTTATTGATAGATACTTTTCCTGGCCTGGATAAACCCCTATTCCATCAATATTGTCCCCAACTATAAATATATATTTTATTTTTTTTATCATCTCTTTTTGTTCTGAATCGCAATTTATGCCATTGACCCACGAAATGAACTTATTGAAATTTTGCTCTAAAAAATTAGTAGAACCTATATGTATGTCTGAAATGAATAAAGCATAAGATTCTTCCTCACTCCTATGCTTATCTTTTACAAAAGAATCAGGATAAAAAATATCATTGACAAATAAAAAATCTTTGTTTCCTGAACATTTGAAACCAACAACATCATCTAAAACAATCTCTTTTGCTTTTTGAAAAATCTCTTCTTTATTCTGGTTAACTAATAACTTTACTTTTCCCGTAAAATCTTCGATTTCCAATAGGATATTTTTGTTTTTAGTTACATTCTTTGAATTTACAATTCCTATCAAAGAAAAAAGCTTATTTGACTTCCCTAATTTGTCTATAGAGGTTAAATTTTCTAGTTCTGTCCTTTGCTGTAATAAACTTTTCATGAAAATGAACCTGTTTCTAAAATGTTTAACAAAATCCTTCACCTCGAGCTTCTGTGATAACATTACAGGAGAGCTTATTATCTTTACATGTGGATTTATTATTTTTAAGATTGTATCGGTATAAGTGTTTTCTTCAAGCTTTGTCTCTTTTTTTACTTCTACTGAAATAGAAACATTTACAAAAAATTTTTCAATAAGCCTTTTTCTGTCTAAATCAAGCTCAAAAAAAATGGGTTTTATTTTTTCTAAATTCTGATTTACTAGGTTCTTGGTTATTATTTTTTGTTTTGATATAATTGCTATTTTATTTATTATTTCTTTTGCTATTTCCTCATCTTTTAGTTCATTCAAGAATTCTAACATTTCCCTGTCTAATAAAAATCCTTTTTCTATGAATAATTTTAATATGTTTTGATTCATTTTAAAAGCCTGAATTTAACAGGATCATAAGTTCAAGGAGTCTATAAGTATTTCTTTAGATTTTTTTGTTATGCTCGCAGGTATTGCGAGTTTTATCTCTCGTGTTCTACCATGTCTTCCCTTGCTTATGACTCTTGCGTTTATTAGGCCAAGCATATCGAATTCAGCAATAATATCACTTATCCTTCTTTGAGTTAAATCTTCTTGTTTTACTTTCTTGCATAAATCTTGATAATAAGCATAAACATCTCCTGTAAAAATTCTTCCTTTTGTGTTTTGGATTAATTCAAATATAGAGTATAGCACCAACTGAAATTGTTTAGGTTGTGTTTCTATTATGTAAATTATCTTATCTCTTTCTATTTTATCGTTTGCGTGGTCAATATGTTTTATTTCTATTTTTGGATTTGATTCTCTTTCAGCAATTTCTCCAGCTACGCGTAAAAGGTCTAAAGCCCTTCTTGCATCTCCATGCTCTCTTGCTGCAAATGCAGCGCACTTTGCGATTACTCCTTCTGTAACAACATTAGGTTTAAATGCTTCAATAGCGCGTTCACGTAATATATCTTGAAGCTGTATGGCATTGTAAGGTGGAAAAACTATTTCTTCTTCTGATAACGAACTTCTAACCCTTTGATCAATCTCATCTAAAAATCTAAGGTCATTGCTTATTCCAACTATTATTATCTGTATCCTATCCAATTCAGAATTAAGCCTGGTCAGATTGTATAAAAATTCATCAGATATTTTTTTAACAGCTTGGTCTACCTCGTCCAATACGAGAATCAATAATTTCTCCCCGCTATTTTCGAGAATTTCAGTGAACTTAAGATATACCTGTCCCGTAGGTAAACCTGTCTCAGGAACACTTCCACCTAATTTTTTTATCAATTCAGCAAGTATCCTATATTCTGTATCTGCAACTTTTTTTAATTTACAATTAAGATACTCTACCCTTAAAATTTTAGATGTTTTTGATCTATTAGATAATTCATTTACTACATGCATGACAGATAAAGTTTTTCCAGTACCGGTCTTTCCATAGATAAAAAGATTCGATGTCTTTTGTCCAAGAAGGCTTGGGGCTAATATTGAGGCAATATGCTCTATTTGTTTTTCCCTATGGGAAATATCATTCGGAGAATAATTTGATTGTAATACTTGTTTATTCTTAAATAAACTTCTACTTCCTACAGAATCAAATATTTTGTCAAGGTTAGTCATGTTATCCTCTTTTTAATATAATTTCCTAAACAAAAAATATTTCATAAGTTTATAAACATATTTATTATAAAAAAAGTTATACCTATATTTCTTATGTAAAAGGAATGAATCGTATTATTAACTATTTGATTACAATACCAAAAAGTCCTTGTGATTTATCGTACTTAACGGGGTGAGTTTGTCGTTGGTTTTTTGGGCTAAGAAAAAGAAAACAAAGCTTCATTTATCCATCACCTAAAAGTGATATGATTTAACACTTTTTCCCATATTATTTTGATATTTTGGGATAATGCCACACACACCATTATTTCATATGGAAAATTATAACAACATAAATCACTAAATTTTGAACATAAGGAGATTAAAACTAAAAAATTTTATCAATATTATAGTGAATAATATATCTTATATTATATTATATTTAAATATATATAATATAATATAATTAAATTTATAAATAAAAAATATAAAAAACCGATTTTTTTCTTTGATATGTTTATAAATATTTCCATAGGAAATACAAGGGTGAGGGTAAATTATTAATAAAGAAGATATATCTGATAAAAAAGACAAACTTACTATATTTTTATCAAATCAAAAAACAATGGCCACCCACACCTAAGGGTGTGGGTTTGTGGTGGTTTCCGAAAAGTTTTTCAAGTAGGCTGTCTCGTAATTCTTACGAGACAAAAAATTTAGTCTTTATATAGCTTAAAAAGCCTAAAAAATTTTAAAAAACAGCAAAAAACCGAATTGTGACACAACCTCTAAGAGGAATTTTTAGGCCCTAAAATCCATTGGATTTTTTTTTGGGTGAGGCTGAAAAAAATATATTTCTAAATAAAAATACTGGATTTTAATTTAGAATTTCTAACTATGGATAACTGCGTTGGTTATGTCTCAGTATAGTGCGGTTATATAGATAGAGAACTACAAAATATATGTAACATAAGTTACGCAGTTCTTTACATCTATGATGTTTATCCTCGATTCCATTAAGACTCTGTTTAATACTATACAACAACAACACAGAAAACTTTATAAACAAATTCTATATACTTAACTTATGGCTATTGAGAAAAAACCCCATAAGGAGATTATAAACAAGCCCGTTGTTACAAAAGAGGGCAAAAAACTAGGCGTAATAAAAGATATTACATTTGAAACAAGGACAGGTGAACTCATACATATAGTAATTAAAGACTCAACACCCTATGCAAATCAATTGAATCTCGAAAGATCTCAGGAAAGAGACGCCTTAATACCTTATAACTCTATTATAGCAATTGGAGATTTTGTTGTTGTTTCTGAAGAAGATTTGTTATAAAAAACTAGATTTAAAAACCTAAAATACTATACTTATTAATGGAAAAAAAGGGTAATGAAGTAATAAACTCAATAATAAGTGAAAAAAGGCTTTGGAATCTATCTAATGTTTTTATTGCAGTTATTATAGGGATTGTTATAGTGTTCGCATTTTTTTTAATCCTTTATATATTTAATATAAACATATTGTATAGGGTCATGCTTGCATGTTTTTTTATTGTAGTTTATGCAATAGTTCTCTTTTTTTTATTAGAACCCAGTCTTTTAAGAGAAGTAAGCCACATTACAATACAAAAAGTAAATAATCCCCTAGTAAGAGAAGTGATTATTGAAAAACCAGTGCAGGTCGTGCATGAAGTTGAAAAAAGAATTTATTATACAAATATGCCTAAAAAGAAATTAAATATTCCTAAATATGACTATATTGGCTCAAGCCTGACAAAAATATATCATAAAAAATCCTGCAGATTAGGTAAATCAATAAAAAAGAAATACAAAGTTCAAAACAGTGATGTAAATTTTTATATAAAAAATGATTATAATCCTTGTAAATTTTGCATAGAACATAAAGTCAAGGTCTGATATTGATAAAATCAGGGCTAATAATCAACATTTCTAATCAATCTCTTATAAAGTTTTAGAAATATTTTTACTAAAAACACTTTTTATTAATGTCAGAAATTAAACCGCATCTTTTAAGATGTGGATGTCAGTTTGTTTTAATTTCTGAGCACAAGAAAATTGTTTTATGCAATTTTCTGTGCAGAAAATTCTTTTGAAAGAATTTTCATGCCATCAAAATTTTTCAGAAAATTTTGTGGCGCCGAAAACTTCTGAAAGTTTTCGTGCGCATCCTAAAAACAAGGGCTATCACAAACTCACACCTTTAGGTGTGTGGCCCATTGTTTTTTTGATTTTGAGTGATTTTTATATAAAACGATATATATCGTTATAAGATTTAAATAATATCTTTTTCTTATTTTTAACCTGTGGGAAAAGAATTCTTGATATATTTAAGATGGCAGAAATAAAATCACTAAAGTTAGAAGACTTCATAGCAGACGAAGAAATAGGAAAATTTAATGATAGATGGAATATTAAAAAAGAGAAATACTCTCCATTAAAAAAACCAAGATTATTAGGTCCACAATTAGCATCTTCATATCAAGTCCATTCTGCAATGCCTGTAATAAGTTTACCCTGGCAATATAATGGAACTTTAGTTTATAGAGCAAAAGTTTTTCAAAAATATCTAAGAAGATTTAATCCTTATTCAAATGCAGATATATATTTAATGCCGTATTGGCATATACAGCATTATTGGATTGTAGCAGAACAATTATGGCATGGAATAAAAACATCTTCAATTCCAGATTATCATAGATATGTGGTAAAAGATTTACCAAACATAGAACTAAAGAAACCTATTTTTTGGCCAAGTCGTGGAAATGGACAAGTTTCTGCAATAGGTTTATCTAAAACAAGAAGAGGTTCATGGGAAAAAGGGAAAGTAATAGAGCAATTTACAGTTATTTTTTATAATGATAAAGAAAGTTTTGAATATGGGCGAGGAAATGGACTTTGTTTTATAAGTTATAGATCTTATGCTAGGGCATTTGAATCTTTACAAAATGGAGAGCCCGACTCACTTAATAAAATTAAAACTTTAATTCAAGAGCAAAAAATACAACATTTGAGGTTAACTCATCCAAGAAAAGATATTCTTAATGAAGAAGAGACTGCTAAAAGTTTAATTGAGAGATGCAGAGATGGAACTATAACCTTGAAGGAATTAGATAATTATTTCTCTTTATATGATATCCCTTAAGATATTAGATAGAATATTTGCTATTTTACTAATCTTAAACCATCAACTAATTCATTATTGCTTACTTGCTATTTTTATGTGTTCCAATTCTATTTCAATTATAGGAAATAACTTTAATTTCCGTATATTTAAGAAGTTATGTCGAGAATTGAAAACCTCATGATTTATCATGTGGTCGTAGCAAATGTTACAGTTTTCAATTCTCGAGCATCCTAAAAACAAGGGCCTGTGACAAACCCACACCTTTAGGTGTGGGTGGCCCATTGTTTTTTTGATGTTATTTATTCTATAGATAGTTTTTTAAAATTAAAAGTATATAGAAAGTTATATAAAAGTGGAAAATGGAAGAAAATATTGTTTCTGAAAAGATAAAAGAACTGATTAAGAAATATAACCTAGATTTAGAAAAATTAAAGCAAGAGCAGATAAAACTTGCAAAAGGTTTAGAAATCAATGATAAGATAGATTTTAAATTAGCTGACAGGTTCGGTGCAATAGATAATACTTTTTTCAATAACAGGCTTTTATGCTGCATAATTGTCTGTAATAAAGAATACGAAATCATTGATAGAGCTTATGTATACGAGAAAGTCAAGTTTCCATATATTCCCGGATTTAGGAATTATAGGGAATTAGTGCCTATGATAAATGTATTTGAAAAACTCAATGAAAAACCTGATTTTATTTTTGTTCCAGGGCAAGGAATTGCACATCAAAGATTAGGCCTTGCCAGCCATTTTGGCATTTCAATTAATCTTCCAACAATAGGTGTATCCAATTCTGTTGTTGAGTGCAATATTGACGGTGAAGATATATTAAGGAATGGAAAGAGAATAGGCAAGGTCTTGTTGAGCAAAGAAGGCAGCAATCCTTTGTTCATAAGTCCTGGCCATCTTATTAGCATAAATACTGCTTATGAATTATCTAAAAAAATGGTAGTTCCCCCTCATAAAAGACCTGAACCATTACATATAGCATCAAAATATTCTAAAGAAGTTAGAAAAGAAGTTGTGAGTGAGTGATTCTGTCTGAATTAGTTGCAATTATAGGAAAGGAAATAAATTTTTGGATAAATTTATTCCTTTACTATTTAGGAAATAACTTCTTAAATATACGGAAATTAAAGTTATTTCCTATAGTTTATCATCAACTTATGCGTAATAATAACAATAACTGATTTAATATTCTCGATGTTCTTTGTCATTATGCCTTCTAGCCTTAACTATAATGCTTTTAATAAATGAACTAGTTTTGAATTTTTTCTTATTTTTTACTTCTTTTATTTTCTTAAGCATTGTAATGCTTACAATTATTCTTCCTATGCTTGAGACTAAAAACAAGAACAAGAATACATGCATGAAACTAATATCAAGATAAGCAACCATTAAAGATCCTATTCCAGCGCCAATAAAGACCCCTATACCATTTAATAATTCATAATAAGAAAATACTAAACCTCTTTTTTGCGGAGTCACACAATCAAATACATAATTTGAAGCAGCTAAATTGAATCCTCCCCAACCTATTCCACTTATTAGTTGAGGCACTAGTATCAGGAACCAGATATTATCATTTATCAGCCATGTCAATGGAATTATTGCAATAATCACAGTTGTTATTTTCAAGACCTCATAATTTCCGTATTTATCAGAGAATTTCCCCCAATATCTTACAATTATTATTGTATAGAAGACTGCTGACATGTGCACAAGTATCAATTGTAAATAGGAGAAATTCAATGTCTCCAGCATATATACTGTAAAATATGGGCCTGCTATTGCAACAGTCATGTTTAATAATGCCCTGAATATTGCAAATCTTCCAAAATTATTATATGGTGCTTTTTTTATAAAATCAAAGAAATTAAAATATTCCTCTTTTCTTATCTTTATTTTTGGTTCGTATTTTTTTGAAAGATAGTATCTAGAGATTATCCTTGAAAAGAAAGCTATTACAAACAAAATGATAAAACCCAACATAGTCAAGTCATGTTTTTTTAGAAAATCTAGTAACAATGCTGATAATAAGGATGTTGATAGAGAGACAAAAGAGAAAATAGCATGTCTTTTACTGAACCACCTTCCTCTATATTTTTCATCAACAAGATCACCTATCCAAGAAAACCATGCAGAGGTTCCTGCATTTGAAGTTATTACATAATATGAAAAAAAGATTAAGAGCATTAGAGGCAGGATATTAGCCATATAATTATAATAATAGAGGATAGCTATAATTGACAAAGGAATCCAGGATAATATTTCAAAAAAAACAGATGTTAAGACTATTTTTTTCCTTTTGATTTTTCCTATTAGTTTAGAGGAATGCAATTGTGTAAAAGGGCCTAAAATACCAGGTATTGAAGATAATAATCCTATGAAATAATTAGGAGAATTAATAGCTATTGCAAAAGGAGTCATATAGTTATCAACAATAGAAGTCTTTACTGTTGAAAACATTCCATCTTTTACTGAATATTCCCTAGATTTTTCTTTTAATCTTTCTATTTTTTTTTCATTTAAGACTTCTTTTTCTATTTCCATCTCTTTTTACGCCACTATGTTAAATGTTTGATTCTTGGCATTATAATCCTTACAGTCAAGAGTGTAATAACTATCAAAATGCTTAATATTATTAAATAGAAAGCTGCATAAGAGTTTTCAGAATACATTTCTTTTGTTGTATCAGGATTTGTAGTGTTTTCTGAAATATTGTATTGATAAGAGATATAACCTGTAATTTTATTTGTAGTATCAGGAGCTTTTTCTAATAATCTATAGGAGATATCAACAAGATTGAAAAATAGGCCTAAGGTCACTGCTAAAATCAAAATATACATTATTGTTGGATATATTGAACTCTCGAGATCATCTTTCATCTTATTTATCCCCCCCTTTGTTTTTACCTGAATCGAGTTTAGACCTTTTTATATCATCAGTGTCTAATTCAATAGAAAGATAATCTCTTTCATTAAGATTAAACCTATCAACTGTATCTTTTGGAATTGTTACAACATAAGAATTACCCACTTTCCTTAACTTTACATCAAATTTTCTTTTAGACATGTTGTAACTATTTATCCTCCTATAAAAAACAGACAAGGGCATAAAATGCCCTTGTCTTATCACCTATTTCTCCAGACAGAGATTTTATGAGCATGAAACTGTATATACAAAGTATATACGGTTTTTAAATGTTTTCGAATAGACAGATTTTATTTATCAGTTGACCATGAAATTTTATTTTTTGTTTTTGATATTCGAGTTGTATATACAGAATATATATAAAGTATATACCTAGTTTATAAATGTTTGGATTTTTTTGATTTTATCAAGGATTGTTTTGAAAAACAATAGAGAATTTTGCAAAATTACCAAAATTCTCTAATAAGAAGTTTGAAACGCTGAAATTTACTATTTTTAAAGGTTGTAAATTTCAGAATATTAATTATTCAAACTTCTCAACAATAAAAATTATATAATGGTTTTACATAGATATTCTAAAGCGCTTTTAGTTTAGTGGCAGAATGAAAGCTTCCCAAGCTTTAGACGCGAGTCCGATTCTCGCAAAGCGCAGATATGTCAAAGAAAAGAAATAAAAAACAATATGAATTAGGATTATTAACTAGGCAACATTTGTCTCTGCCCTACATTATGTCGAGAATTGAAAACCTTATAATTTATTGTTAGGTCGTAGCAAATGTTACAGTTTTCAATTCTCGAGCACAAGAAAATTCTTTCAGATGAATTTTCTGTGCAGAAAAAACTTTTATGGTTTTTTCTTGCATCCTAAAAATTTCCGAATGTCAGAAATTAAACCACATCTTTTAAGACCAGCAAAATTATTTTTTGCGTACCTTACTTATTTTAATATGTAGAAAGCAAAAATAATTTTGGGGGTGCTCAAGAACCAAACACGCCATGGAATTTATTCCATGGTTCTT
>JAUYDD010000172.1 GCA_030704765.1 Nanobdellota archaeon
TTAGGATGCATGAAAATTTTTTCAGAAAAATTTTCTGCACAGAAAATTGCATAAAACAATTTTCTTGTGCTCGAGAATTGAAAACTGTAACATTTGCTACGACCACATGATAAATCATGAGGTTTTCAATTCTCAACATAACAACTTTTAGTATAAATCATAAGAGATGTTCAATTACGCTCTAATAAAGATAAATTTAAAAACTGTTTTTTCTATATCAAAACATAAAAATGGGAAAGTATATTTGCAAACAATGCAATTTCAGGTATGAAACAAAAAATCCAATTGATTGCCCTTATTGTGGCAGAAAGGGGACCTTAGAAAAAGAAAAATCAGCTTGCGAATTATTGGATGAAATAAACAATATTTTAGATGAATAAAAGTGTTCTAAATAAATTCGTTAAGTTTAAATAAGCTAACTAGGATTGATAAATATGGATGAAGACAAAAAGATTGATGAATCTGAAGAAATAAGATTAAGAAAAGAAAAAATAATTAATTTCTTCAAATCAAGCAGTATCTGGGTGATTCTTCTTTTATTAATTGCATTATATCTGGGAGTTTATATTAGGGCCCTTCCAATGAAAGATCATGGCAATGGGATTCCTGGATTATGGGATAGTACTAGGGACACCTGGTCACTTGGACCGGATCTTGATCCCTGGCTTTTTTTAAGAAGTGCTAAAACTATTGTAGAGACTGGAAGCTTGCCTAAAATCGATTATATGAGAAATATTCCTGTTGGTTTTGATAATTCATATGAAACCCAATTACTGCCTTATATGATTGTATGGACTTATAATATAATAAAAATATTTGAACCATCTGCCAATATTGAACTTGCAGGAGTTTTATTTCCTGTAATAATGTTTGCATTTACTATAATTTCTTTTTTCCTTTTTGTTAGGGAAGTTTTTGTAAGAAAAGACAAAGAAAGCAAAATAAAAGCAAATGTGATTGCACTTATATCCACTTTTTTAATGATTGTTATGCCTGAATTTTTATCAAGAACAATAGCAGGAATTCCAGAAAAAGAATCAGCTGCATTCTTTTTTATGTTCTTATCTTTTTTTCTTTTCTTAAAATCATGGAAAGCTGAAAAAACAAAAACAATAGTCATGTGGGGGGTCTTATCAGGTATTTCTACAGCTATGATTGGCCTTATCTGGGGAGGAGTATTATATGTATTTATACCAATTGGCCTTGCTGGTTTTATTGGATTTTTATTAAACAAATTCTATAAAAAAGAGATAATTGCTTATTCCACATGGTTAGTATCCTCTTTCTTGACATTATATATAATAGCACCAAACAAATATCCATTAAAAGAAATGATTGTCTCTATAGATACTGGACTAGCTTTTTTTGTTTTTGTTCTTGTCTTATTCTATAGTTTATTTTTAAAAATAAAATTATATGAAAAAAATTTATTTAAGAACATTAAGATACCTAGAAATATCCTATCAGTCTTACTAGTGATTATAATAGTTATAATACTGATATCAATAACTCCTGGTTATGGTCCTGGTTTTATTATAGAAAAAATAAAAGTAATACATCAAGTCATCTTCCAGCCTATTATTGGCAGATGGAACATAACTGTAGCTGAAAACAGGCAACCTTATTTTACTGAATGGGGAAGAAGTTTTGGCCCCTTTATTAAAAATTTTCCAATCATGTTCTGGTTATTTTTTGCAGGCTCAGTATTATTATTCAGAAAAATGCTTTCTAGTCTAAAAAGAAAAGATGCATGGATAATCACTGCTTGTTATGTCCTGTTCTTTTTTGGACTTGTTTTTTCAAGATATGCCCCCCATCCTAATCCAATGGATGGAGATGGGTTATTAAGCAAGATGTTTTATTATGGATCTGCTCTTATTTTAGCTGGAGCAGTAATATATTATTATAAAGAATATTATAAAAAAGGAGAAAAGGGATTTGAACAATCAGATTTTGAATATATTTTATTATTATCTTTATTTGTCCTGACTTTAATGACAGCAAGAGGCGCGATAAGACTTATTATGGTGCTTGCTCCTATCTCAACAATCTTTGTAGGATTCTTAGTAATAGAATCAATTGAATATTTTAGAAAAACAAAAGATGAGACATTAAAGGTCATAATAGGGGCTTTAGTAATAACAGTGATATTCTTGAGTATATTTAGTTTTTGGACATTTTATCAAGTGACAAAGAACCAAGCATATGGATTCGTGCCTTCTTCATATAATTTCCAGTGGCAAAAAGCTATGGATTGGGTGAGAAAAGAAACTCCTAAAGATGCTGTATTTGCTCATTGGTGGGATTATGGTTATTGGTTACAGAGTATTGGAGAAAGGCCTACTATTCTTGATGGTGGAAATGCTATGGTATATTGGAACTATCTTATGGGAAGATTAGTCTTAACAGGGGATAATCAAGAGGATTCATTAGAATTCCTATATAATCATAATGCAAGCTATCTTTTGATTGATTCAACTGATATTGGAAAATATGGTGCATTTGCTAGTATTGGAAGTGATGAAAAATTTGATAGATATTCTTGGATAATGACAATGCTTCTAGATGAAAAACAAACAACAGAAACAAATAATCAGACTTTATATGTATATGCAGGAGGAGTTGCTACAGATGAAGAAATGACTATTAATGAAAGTGGAAGAGAAGTCTATCTTCCAGCTCAGCAAACAGGAGTTGGAGCAATAGTAACACCTATAGAAAAAACTGAAAATAGTTCAAGATATGGACAACCTTATGCTGTCATGTTCTATAATAACAAGCGATACAATGTAAACATGAGGTATTTATCTGTAAATGGCGAGTTTATGGATTTTAAGACTGGAATAAAAGCATGCGCATTTGTATTCCCAAGATTATTGCCTCAAGGCCAAGGATTAAAGACTGATCCTGTTGGTGCAGCAATGTATCTTTCTCCAAGGCTTATGAGGGGATATTTAGCGCAAAAATATATTTTAAATGACCCATTTAAAGAATTTCCTAATTTTCAAGTAGCTCATTCAGAGCCTGCTTATATTATTGATATGATAAACACTCAAAATCCAGGTGCTAATCTTCCTGAATTTGTCTATTATGAAGGAGTATATGGCCCTATAAAAATATGGAATATAACCTATACAGGAAAAGAAAAAATACAGCAAAAATATCTTGATACTGACCCAACAAAGTACTTAAGCTGGAGGTTATAAACCTATGATATATCTCACAGGAGATGTGCATCATGATTTAGAAGGATACTGGGAACAGGATATAGCTGGAAATGAAATAAAAGCAGCAAAAAAATACCTCTCTATTTTAAAAAAATATAAAATCTCATGCACTCTTTTTTTAAATGGCGTAATTCTAGATAAAGAAGCTGAAAAAGTTAGGGAATTATCAGAATTTGATGTTGAGATAGGTGGCCATACTTATAATAATTTTGGTAAAATGAATGTATTTAAAAGTTATATAAATAGAAAGAGATATAATTGCATCTATGGACCAGCTTCTTTTCAAAAAAAAGATATTGAAAAAACAAAAAAAGCATTTGAAAAACTAGGCATAAAAATGAATTCTTGGAGGACCCATGCTTTTGGCTCAAATGAAACTACTTTTGATATATTAAGGGGTTTTGGCATCAAATATGAATCAGACCTCTTAGGAAATCAAAAACCTTTTGAAGAAAAAGGTTTAGTCCACATGCCCATAAACATACCTGTGGATATAAATACAATATCTATAGGGCCTTTAAAACCAGAGAACAGAGATAGTTTTGCTAGTTGCACTAAAGGCAGGATAGAACCTCTAGAATGGTTTGGGATAGTTAAAAAAAGAGTGGAATATAATGAAAAGAATAATATAGATAGCATTATTCTTATACATCCAATAACTATGGCTGCTTTAGATGATTTTGCATTATTTGATAATATAGCAAAATTTTTATCTAAATATGAATCAAAGAAAATATCTGAATATAGTATTATTAAACATTAATGAATTATCCTAAAGAATAAATCAAAGGTGAAAGAACACTGCTTTGCCCTATAACTATTAAAGCTCCAATAATCACTAATAAAGTAATCAGAGGCAATAACCACCATTTTTTTCGAATTTTTAGATAATCCCAAAATTCTCCTAATAAAGACCTATTTCCTGCCATAAGATTTAAAATATTCTATTGAATTTAAATAGTTTACTATATCATCAGCTATACTTCTTGCTATAATAGAATTTCCTTCTTCAGTAACATGACACCAATCAATGAATATAGTCTTGTTCTTATTATTAAAAATATTTGATAAATCATTAATTCTTTCTTTTCCTTTGATTTTATTAGTTATATTAAGATACAGTTCTTTTGGAGGAGATACCATTGGATCAGGCACTATAACTATTGTCTTTTCATATTCAGAATAGATATCTTTTGTAAATATTGAGGGTTGCCAATATAAAAAAGCCTTAAAATTATATTCTTTTTCTAGAGCAGAGATAATACGGGCATTATTTAGATAAACTTTAACAGTATCATCATCAAGTCCGGGTTTTAATGCAATTTCCTTATTTTTATTAGGAAAAAATCTTCCTGATAAGCGCCTTATTATTTTCATTAAATTAGAATCCATAATATAACCTTTTATGTTCAGTCTTTTTCTTGCATTGAAATCTTTTTTTCTATGTTCGATGTTTTGTGGAAAACCAGCTTCATTATTCTGATAAGAAGTAAAAACATCATTAGCACCATCATAAAAAATAACTATGTCTGGATAATTGCCTCTTCTTAATTCTGATTCTAATTTTATAAGTTCCTGGGTATTTGTATAACCTGTTTCTCCAAAATTTATTGCTTTAACATATATATTATTTTTGCAAAGATAGGATGATAAAAATGAGGGGATAGTGCCATTATCTTTTGAATAACTTCCCCACATAGTAGAACCACCAAAAACAAATATCTTTAGAGGTTTTTTTGAATTATTTGAACAATCGGGAATTGTCTTTCTAATGGATTCATTATCTAGATTGACATAAAGACCTGAAAAATTAGGTATCCTCCTATATTCTACATATGGAAAATATTCAAATTTTTCTACTTGCCTTTCTTCTAAATATTCTTGTTTAACCCATTTCTGGGATTTGTATTCATCTATGACTGATATTTCTTTAGAGATTTTATTGAAATATATCTTTGAAGCAAAAAATGAAAAAAGCTCGAGTAATAAGAATAAGATTATTACTATAAGAATAATTTTAAATAAGAAGTCTATGAATTTAAATGGCTTTTTAAATCTATTAAAAAACATTTCAAATCTATTTGTATTGTTGTTTATATCAGTCGCTTGCATATTTTTCACTATCCCAAAAATCTTGTGGATTATCTTCTCGTTTTATAAGATATTTACCTATGACAAGATAGTCTATGCCAGTTCCCATCATGCATTTATAAGCATCATAAGGTGAGCATACAATAGGTTCTCCCCTTATATTAAAAGAAGTATTGATTAAAATCGGTATACCTGATAGTTTTCCAAATTCTTTTATTAATTCATAATATATTGGATTTTGATATTTCCTTATGGATTGCAATCTTCCAGAACCATCAACATGTGTGACAGCTGGAATTAATTTATGATACTTTTTTTTAATTGGATAAACCATTAACATAAAATCTGTTGGAAAAGGTATTGGCTTGTCGCATTCAAAATAATCTAAAGCATCATCTTCACAAACAACAGGTGCAAAAGGCCGAAATTTTTCTCTATGCTTGACTTTCACATTTAAAATATCTTGCATTTTAGGATTGCAAGGATTTGAAAGAATACTTCTTGCTCCTAAAGCTCTTGGCCCCCATTCCATCTTTCCTTGAAACCATCCTACAACATTATCTTCAAATATCAATTTAGCTGTATTTTTTATCATCTCTTTAGCATTTTTATACCCTAGGTATCTTATTTTGTTTTCTTCAAGAAAATTCTTTATTTCTTTGTCTGCATAACTAGGGCCTAGATAAGCATGTTTTTGAGAATATTTCCTTTTATTATCTAAAATAGTATGGTAAATATAAGCTGCAACACCTATGCTTGTCCCTCCATCAGAAGAATTAGGCTGTATCCAGATTTTTTTAAAAGGTGTTCTTGAAAGTATCTTTCCATTGTATACGCTATTTAAACCAACACCTCCAGCTATAACTAAATTCTTATTTTTTGTTATTTCATATAGATGATTCAATATCTTGGTTATGGCTTCTTCGGTTATTAATTGCAGTGCTGCTGCAATATCCTTGTGCCTTTGACTAACTTCAGATTCTTTTTTTCTTATTGGCCCATCTAATAATTTACAAAGTTTTTTAGAAGGCATACGGTCTTTATAATGAAAGACAAAATAATCCATATCCAACCTGTAACTCCCGTCTTCTTTTATATCTATCACTTGCTTTAATTTTTTATAATATTCATTAGTGTTTTTGTCCATATTTCCATATGGGGAAAGCCCCATTACCTTGTATTCAGAATTATTTACACTAAATCCAAGATAAGCGGTAATTGTGGAATATAACAATCCTATAGAGCTTGGAAATTTTATTTCTTTCATAAGATTAATATTATTATTTTCACCTATGCCATAAGAAGTTGTTGTCCATTCACCTACACCGTCAATTGTGAGAATTGCAGATTTTTTAAACGGGCTGACTAAAAAACAACTTGCAGCATGAGCTAAATGATGTTCTATAAAAAATATATCTTTTTTATAACCTAATTTTTTCATTGTTTTCACTACTTTTAATCTTTCAGAGAACCAAATAGGCATTGATTTTAAGAAAGTCTTGTAACTTTTTGGAAAACATTCTAGATGCTGGTACAAAATCCTTTCAAACTTTAAAAAAGGTTTTTCATAAAAACCTATATAGTCTATATCCTGGATTGTTATGCCCTGGCTTTTTAAACAAAAATCTATTGCATTTTTTGGAAAGGAAGTATCATGTTTCTTTCTTGTGAATCTTTCTTCTTCAGCTGCAGCTATTATTTTTCCATCTTTCATCAATGCTGCTGATGCATCATGATAATAACAACTAATACCTAAAACATACATCTTAAAATTGCCTATAATATTCCTCCAGAGGTTTTTTTGAAAGATTAAATTCTTCCCAATAAGATTCTTTATTTATGGGCTTTAAGTCAAGAAAGTGTTTTTTGCAAATCTTTGCAAAAATCGATGTCAAACCAACACCTATAATATATACTATTATCAGCAATAAAGTATTCACTATAACTGATAGTGATTCTCCAAACAGTTTTTGACCGTGCTTAAATCCAATAAAAAATTCCTTAATTTTATTCATTTTCTAAACCAAAATTTAATCAAGTTTCCAACTAAGACTATAAACAAAGTTATGCTTAATACATAAAAAAAGCTAATTTTTGATTCTCTAACATAGTTTAGGACAAAATAAAGGATAGTTGTGAAAACTAAGTACATAATCATAAAACCTGAAAATATGCCTGTTTTTTTAACAGGCTCTCTTTTGTCAAACTCCATTTTTCAAGCAAAACCCCCTTGATTTATAAAGTTAATTATGATAAAGAATAAGATTTATCAAAAAAACAATCCACCACACCCTAAAGGTTTTTTGTCACAGCTAAAAAATCGCCTGCTGGCGAGTGTGGTTTGATTGGCCCTTGTTTTTAGGATGCACACGAAAACTTTCAGAAGTTTTCGGCGCCACAAAATTTTCTGAAAAATTTTGATGGCATGAAAATTCTTAAATTATCAAC
>JAUYDD010000215.1 GCA_030704765.1 Nanobdellota archaeon
GTTTGTTTTAATTTCTGAGCATCCTAAAAACAAGGGCCAATCAAACCACACTCGCCAGCAGGCGATTTTTTAGCTGTGGCAAAAAACCTTTAGGGTGTGGTGGCCCATTGTTTTTTTGATATCAATAATATAGATAATAAAATTAATTAAAATATCTTCGGAAAAAGCGAGCAGGAGGAGCTTTTGGAGAAGGCAAATTCAAAGCAAATGACCCTAAAGATGACTTGAAAGTTATGTTAAGTTCACAAGTGACTTAACAATTACATAAAACTTTTAAAACTAGTTTACTATTAATCAATATGGTAGAAGAGTGTATTTTTTGTAAAATAGTTGAAGGTAAAGTTCCAGCACAAATAGTTTACAATGATGATAATTTTATTGGAATTTTTGATGTAAAACCAAAAGCAGAAGGCCATAGTTTAATTATATCTAAAAAACATTTTAGAAATTTATTAGACATGCCGTCAAGTCTTGGAAATGAGATGATAGATGGTATTAAAGCTGTTTCTTTGAAATTAATAAAAGAAGGAAAAGCAGAAGGATTTAATATTATTTTTAATACTGAACCTGCAGCAGGACAGGCTGTTTTTCATGTGCATTGCCATATAATTCCTAGAAAAACTGGAGATGGGTTGAAGGGAATTGTGTGAGAAGTCAAAACCAGAATGACGCATATCCCACAACTTGGGATTTATCTCCTGTAACATCACCTGAATTTTTATATTCTATTAAATGAAGCTTAGTTTTTTTTATTTTGCATAATTCTAATAATATCATCAAAGGATAATAACCGCATGCTTCAATTGAACTTAATAAGTCAGAATTCATAGATTCAAGAATATGTATGGTCCCTAGATCAGTAGATTTAGCATCTTCATATTTTAAAAAATGCGAAAGGTCTGTTGAAAAAATATAGATTGCTGGAACTTCTGATATTTTTAATGCTATTTCTTTAGCTTTCTCCTTTGTTATATCTCCAATCATCAATGGGAGAATCTCTTTAATTCCCAAATATTGCAGAAAAGGTATCTGATTATTTATAGAATGTTCTTTATCTATATTTTCTTCTATAAAGCCTAGATTAAATGTTTTTATTGATCCTAAGGGAGTTTTTATTTCTTTTTTATCAGTTGTCAATGGTTTATTTATGGGAATATAATGAGAAGGCCCTAAAATAATTGCTTTTTCAATTTTTTCATTTTTTAATAAGCTGAATGCTTTACCAGCTATATTTCCTGAATATTCATAACCTGCATGAGGAACTACAAGGCCATTTATTTTTTTTAGTTTTATATCTATATCTTGATTAAACGAATCTTCTATGAATTTGATTAGTTTATCTTTATTTTCAGGATACCACATTTTATTTAGATTGTTCTTTAAGATAAGGCTTTCTGGATATATTTAGATGCTACTGAATTCCTCATATTACTCGCTCTTGGGGCTGCAAGGTCAATTCCCAATGTTACCATCACCCAAAAAAATGCTACTGTGTCTATATAAATAGCATTATATGCTTGATGTATAAGGGGGGCATCTAGTTCATATAATCTCTTATTAACTTCATTTAATTCATCTTCTAATCGTAATCTTTTATAATGTTCTAAAACAGTTCTCCAAGCTGTTTTTCCGGGTTCAGTCCTAACCTTAATTTTTTCTATTTCTGTTTCGTATAATAATGCATCTGTTGTGTTATGTCTTTTAAAAACAAGATGTTCTTGTATAAATTCTAGAGAGTAGTCAGAATCTCTAAGCTGAACTGCTAATTCTTCGATAGATTGATATCTTTTTATTTTTTGAGTTGGTGCTTCAGCCATGTTTATATTTAGAATTTCAAGTTTATAACTTTTTTGTTGTTATAGACCATGTTCTAAATTATGCAACTAGCAAAGTTAGATTATAAGAATTACTTTGAATTTTTATGGAAGATTGCAAAAAAATGAAGTAATATAAAGAAACTATGAAAAAATGCTCTCTTGTATTCATAAAATTAGTTAATTTCTTAATCTCTTTTATTTTATTTTTATTCTTCTTAATTTTTTGTTTTATATCATTATAGCTTCTTTATAATCTCTAAAATGAGTGTCTTTAGTTAAAATTTTCGCATTTTTATTTCTTGCAATTGCAAGAATTGTTGCATCAATCATACTAAAACTTGGTTTTTGTTTTCGTTCTTCTGAATAAATCTTTCCACAGCTTATAATTATATCTTCATTGACTCCTATAATTGATGATTTTGATTTTATAAAACTTAAATATTTTTTAAAATCCCAATTTTCTTTTGCAGACTTACCTGACAACTCAATAAGAACTAAAGAAGGTGTCATTGTTTCTTCTTCATTTAATAATCTTTCAACCATATCAGCATTCTTAGAATCAATGAAATATTCTATCCATGCTGAAGTATCTATGATAATCATCTTATATTCTTTCTCTCCACATCTCCTCTCTTTCCTTATATGTGAAAGGTTTTCCTTTTCCTTTTAGAGAACCTCTCATAGAATCTGGAATAGATGGTTTTACAACCAAATTTGTAATCAGTTCATCAAAAGAACCTGCTTTTTGTTTTCTTTTTAATTCCTGTAAAACTTGGAAAGTTTTTTCTTTTAAAGCAATTGTTTTCATTTTTCTTTTTTTACTAAGATTTATTTATAATGTCAGAAATTAAACCACATCTTTTAAGATGTGGATGTCAGTTTGTTTTAATTTCTGAGCATCCTAAAAACAAGGGCCAATCAAACCACACTCGCCAGCAGGCGATTTTTTAGCTGTGGCAAAAAACCTTTAGGGTGT
>JAUYDD010000217.1 GCA_030704765.1 Nanobdellota archaeon
CTGGAAAAGGCAAAGAACATAATTAGGAAACAAGGGGACGGTTCTTTTGTTAACTAATTCAATTTATCCGCAAAGTTAACAAAAGAACCGTCCGAAACCACTGAAAAACGATAAATAAATATTGTAAAATTTTCAACAAAATACTACAAAGTTATATCAAAAAACCCCTTTATATGATATAATGAATGTATCGCAAGCACTACATCTAAGGGGGTTTTAAGATGCTTAGGATTGAACCTAAACAATTAAGTTTATACTCAATATTATATAGCAGAATTCCAGAAAATCATATACTTAAATTAATAAATAATGCAGTTGATTTCAGTTTCATAAATAAATTACTGGAAAGCTCATATTGTAAATTCTACGGAAGACCGGCAAAAGAGCCTCAAATGATGGGTAAACTGTTGATACTTCAGTATCTATACAATCTTTCGGATGAGCAAGTAATAAAAGATACAATGGTAAACCTGGCATATATGTGGTTTATAGGTATAGACCCTGAAGATGAGCTTCCAAACCCAAGTCTTCTTTCTAAATTCAGGACTTTACGGCTTAAAGAAGCAACCTTGGATGATATTATCAAAGAAGTTGTCAAACAATGTGTTGAAAAAGGTATCATTAAGGGAACAGGTATCAGTATAGACTCCACGCATACAGAAGCCAACACTGTAAAAAAGGTGCCTGAGAGAATTATGAAGCATCTTGCAAAAAAGATATTTAAAAACCTTGAAGAAGAAAACGGCGCAGTACCCGACCAGGTAGATAAAGAAATACCGAATTACAAAAAAATAGAAGATCATAATCAAGCAAAGCAAATCATGAAGAATTATCTGGAAAAAGTTATGGAGGATGTAGAAGAAATCGTGGATCCTTCTACTATGCCAAAAACTATTGAGGCAATTGAGGAAGCTAAAGAAATATTAAGTTCACCGAAATTCATAGAACAAAAAGGGATTAGGTCGTTGGTTGATAAAGATGCGAGAGTAGGCTACAAATCTAAAACAGATAGTTTTTATGGATACAAAGTTGAGTTTGCAATGATACCTGAAGAAAAGATAATAACATCCGTAGAAGTCCATGATGGTGCTTATGTTGACGGTACTGATTTCAGAAAACATATGGAAAACACAATTGAAGCTGGAATAAATATAAAAACAGGATATGGCGATAAGGCATATTTCAGGAAATCAATAATAGAAGAATTAGAAAGAATTAATGCGGAAGTAATAATTCCGCCAAGCGAATGTGTTTATAGGATTGATGAAAGCAAATATTCATACAACAAGGATTCAGACCAATGGATATGTGAAGAAGGAAATTATAGCATATCAAAGAAAAAGGTTAAAAGAAAAGATAAACACGGCTATAATTACTACTTTTCAAAGGAAGACTGTATTAACTGTCCTAAACGCCAGGAATGTTGTGGGAAAGCTAAAAAAAAGATATTTGTGGTTGGAGAATCAGCATCCAAATATTATGAGTACTCACAAAAATCTAAGAGTGAAGAGTTTAAAGAAAAATACAAAAAGAGAGCATGTCATGAAAACAAAAATGGAGAAATGAAAAGGTTTCACGGAATGGCTAGAGCTAAGGGCTTCAGCCTAAAAAGCGTCCGAACGCAAGCAAAACTAACTGCATTAGCGGTAAATTTGAAGAGAATTGCAAAGCTCTTCTCTTTGCTTTTTAATGAATTACCGTTATTTCTCATAAAAAAGCTAGCCACAATAAACAAATATGAATTTTGTAGCTAGCTTGAAAAAATATTATTGAAAAAATAGGGGTTTTTCAGTGGTTTCGGACGGTTCTGTTGATTAACTCTGTGATATTATGCTTTGATTAATTCCTGTCACTCTTGCGATTTGCCTTTGCGTGGTTCCCTGAATTCCTTTTATTTTCTTAAGTATTTCATTCCGTTTCTTCTTGTCTATTGTTTGCCGAATTCTCTCCATTTTATTTTACCGTTTACAAAGCTACTTGATGAAGTTGTGATTAGGGAAATATAACTTCTGTTTGTTTCAATTGTTTTTTTATACAATTATGGCATTATAAAAGGACTGCTGATATTAGCAATCCTTTTATTTTTGTCTAATAACACTGATTTTGATACAATTCTTATGGAAAGAAAGATATTATGTGAAGTAACCTAAGCTAAGTCCTCAATCCAAAGCTTTTCATCTGATTTTTCTCAACATAATATTCTCATAAAT
>JAUYDD010000127.1 GCA_030704765.1 Nanobdellota archaeon
TTTCATTATATATTTTGCACCGTTAGGTGCATTTCATTATTGACTTGCCGAAAGCAAGGTATGTTTTATCGTAGAATTCTCATATCATCTAAATAGACAAATAACAAAATTTTTCCGAAAATTTATGTTATTTGCTATAGTTAAAATACAATTAGAGATGTAAGAATAACAAGCAAGCAATAAAAAGTTAGTTTAAGACTTTAAGATTAGCAAGCTATCCTCTCTTGTCCATAAGTTGGCTCTCATTCTCAAAGATACTTCTCTCTTATTTTATTATTAATATTATTTACCTTTGTTGTTTAGAAAGCATTATATATTATGTTCATTTTAAAATATAATGAAAAATTTAAAAAGAAAAGTTGATGATAAGACCTTATTAGACAAGTTTGTTGAAGATTTCTGTAAAATCATTGAAAAGCATGTGAAATATATAGTCTGTTCTGGGTTTGTTGCTATAGCTCATGGCAGGACAAGAGGGACTGAAGATATAGACATGATCATAGAAAAGATTCCAGAAGAAAGGTTTATTCTTATGCATAATGACTTAATAAAAAATGGATTTGCATGCATGCAATCAGATAATCCTGATAAATTATATGAGGATTATCTATTAAAGAACAATAGCATAAGGTATGTCATTGATGAAGAAGGTTATTTTCCTCCTGAAATGGAAATCAAATTTGCAAAAGATATACTAGATGAAGAACAAATTAAAGAGAGGGTCAAATTTCCTTTAACAAAACTTGATATTTATTTTTCTTCAATAGAATCTAATATAGCTTTTAAAGAAGAATATTTAAAATCAGAGAAAGATATTGAAGATGCAAAGCATTTAAGGATAGTTTATGAAGATGTGATTGATGAAAATAAAATAAATGAAATAAAGGATAAAATAAGAAAAATAAAACTACAATGAGAGATAAAACACATGTTGATGAACTTGTTAGATGGGCAAGGTATGTCAAAGACAATCCTGATGATTGGAAATTGAAAGTCAAGCCCTTTATTGACAGCCAGTATATCATGTCCAGAAGATTTTATAAAAATCTCTTGAAAACAAATAAAGAAACATTAAGAAAACTAGGAAGAATGAGGGAAAGCTAAAGGTTTATAAATGATTTTTTTATAAAACATCTATGAAATTAATAATCAGAAAATTTTGGTTTAAATGGAGCATTGATGACTGTATGGCTGGATTGTTCAGGATACCTCAATTAAAAGAACAATTTGATGAAGGTTTTTTAAATGATTGTGAGATAAGGCCAAGAGGAATAAAAATATATCCTGGATACTATCCTGCAGATGATATTTTAGCTATGATGCCTGAATCTAAAAAAGATGTTTATCTTGTATTATCTTCAATGGATCTTAAAGGAGATTATGGAAGGGTACATGGAAAAGGCTATAATAGAAAAGCTATTGCATCAAATAATGCTTTTATTGATGGTTTTGGCATGTTTGATACTAATGATATTGGATTTAATGCTATAGTATTTCATGAAATAGGGCATGCACTATGTTTAGCTCATCATAGTTATGAACCATCCGATTCTTGTGAAATGTCAAGCAATGAACATTTAGATGAACCTTGGCCATGTTTAGAAGATATTAGATTTTGTGATGATTGTTATAGAGAATTTTGCAAAATTACCAAAATTCTCTAATAAGAAGTTTGAAACGCTGAAATTTACTATTTTTAAAGGTTGTAAATTTCAGAATATTAATTATTCAAACTTCTCTATAGAGAATTATTATAGAAGTAAACCTTGGATAGAATTTTGATCAGACCTAACTTGTAAAGTTAGGATAAAAACGAATCATTTCTCTATTATTTCCCTAATATTATACCTCATTTCATAAGGAGAGGTGTTAAGATGGATCTTCATCAGAAGATCTAATACTATGCCAAATGCAAAAAAGGTTATTCCCATAATCATCAAGAAAAAACCTATGTAGAACCAGCCGCTCCTGTTCAAGGATAACCCAAAAAAGATTCTTGTAATAAATGCCCAGATTTCAGATAATATGCCTAAGAAAAAGGAGATTATTCCAACTAGGCCAAAGATATGCAAAGGCCTTTGGTAATATTTATCTAAAAACCAGATATAAAGAAGGTCAATAAAACCTTTTATTAGTTTACTATAGCCATACTTGGATATTCCATTTTCTCTGGGCCTATGATTTACTACTATTTCACCTATTCTAAATCCTTTCCATCTTAAAAGCGCAAGGATATACCTATGCATTTCTCCGCCTATATCCAGGTTTTTTATTGCTTCTTTTTTATAGACCCTTAAAGTGCATCCTGTATCATGGACAGGGTCTTTTATCAATAATTGCCTTAGAAACCTTCCTGTTTTAGTCAGGATCTTTATGCCTTTTTTATCTTTCCTGTCTTTTCTCCAGCCACAAACTACATCTAGATTTTCTTTTTCCAATGCTTCTAATAGCATTGGTATATCTTTTGGATCATTCTGCAAATCTCCATCTAAAGAAATTATTATCTCGCCAATAGCCTCTTTAAATCCAGCATCTAGTGCAGTTGCTTGGCCGTAATTACGGTTTAAATCCACTATTTTTACTGCTTTTAACTTTTTTAACTCTGATAGTGTATTATCTTTACTGCCATCATTTATATAGATTATTTCAAATGGTTTTTTTAGTTCTTTTAAGACTTCTTTAATTTCACTATCCAATCTTTCTATATTTCCTTCTTCATTATAAATAGGTACAATGACTGAATACTCAATTTCAGTCTTTTCTAGTTTTCTTTTTTTTGTTTCCATTTTAAAATCCAGGGGATAGAAATCACTGTTTTTAAGTACTAGGTCACTAGATCATCTTTTGGGATAATTATCCTTTTTTTATTTCTTTAATCTATTAAAGAAGTGTATTTAATCTTTTTTATAATCTAATGGATATTAAGTTTTTTAGGTTTTTTTAGGTTTTTCCGAGAGGGATGAATATATAAATAAGGGTTTGTAACTATCTAGTTATATAAATTAATTAGATTCTATTTTATTTATGCCTTATTTTATTAAAGGTATTTTTTTACTACTATATGTTGATAAAATATATTTATATATTAGTAGTTACTAATTATATTATGAAAAAAGGGATAGTAGAAAAAGCTGGTGCAGTTGTTATTACAATCTTCGTCCTCGGTATATTATTTTTATCTGTGCCTGCTCAAGCATTCACATTAGGCCTTGATTTTCCATCTAAAAAATTAACACGTGGTGATAATATTAACTTTAAAGTGACAGTAAAACTAGAGTCTAATGATGAAGTAAATGTTACAACTTTCTTGTTGAGACTAATAGGTCCATTCACTTCTAATTGCAAGTTTGATAGAGATGGCAATATAATCATAGGATGCAAAGGAATGACAATTGAAAAAGTGACTGATCCTGATACATGTGCTCCTGGATATGGTTATTGCTATAATTATGGAAATAAGAAAAACTTCCATTACAAGATTTCTTTAGACACCACTGAATATTATGCAGGAAAATATAGAACTTCTGCAACTGCTTATTCTGGAAATAAAGTATTAACTGCTCAAGAAGGAGATGAATTGACAATAGATCCTATTGAAGAAGTAGCTAGCCTATATGAAAGCTGTTCAATCAGAGCTAAAGATGGCAATGCTTATATAGAAGATACAAACTATGGGCAGTCTAATAAATTGAATTTTTACTTGGCTGGTCCAAAAGCAAGAAAAGGTGAAGGATTTGTAAATGGACAAAAAGGCAGGACAACTTACAATTTTAAATTCAAAGTCAATGATATCATTGATAAGGATTCTAATCTTACAATAATCTCAGTAACTGGAAAATACAAAGTTGGTATTGGGGCATTTAAAAATGAAAATGCTGTTATAGTCCTGAATAAGAAAAAAAGTACAGTCAATATAATTGGTGAAAACGTTAATATTGCATATATGAATATAAATTTCATGAATGGATGCGAGTGGGCCTAAAGAATTCTTTAGAGAATTTTGCAAAATCAAAAAAACAATCCACCACACCCTAAAGATTTTTTGCTACAGCTAAAAAATCGCCTGCTGGCGAGTGTGGTTTGATTGGCCCTTGTTTTTAGGATGCGCAGAAATTAAAACAAACTAACATCCTCATCTTAAAAGATGAGGTTTATTTTCCGACATAACTAACATTTATTTAGTAAGATAGTGATAGATTTTATGAAATTATTTAATTTTTTTTGCTTTGGATATATTTCTTCTTCATCAAAGAAAAGTGGTAAATCGAATTTAAATATAGATTTTCTCTAGAGATAAATCAATTAACTCAAGAGTAATAAATCAAGATGATAAAAAAATTAGGTAAATATGCGCTAGTAATCTCATTGATATCAATAATCATACTTCTATTGATAAATGCTATAATTTATGGATCTAAATCAGATAAAGATGATAAAACATATCCTGGAAATAAAGAGGATTTAAAATCAAAAACAGCAATATCCCAGGATTCAGGCAAGAATTTTTTTATTGGAGGGTTTATTGGAAAACTTAGGAATGTATTTGATTATTTCTGGAACTTCAATATAGACAGCGGTATTGTATTAAGAGATAAAGATAAATCCAATGAAAAAACAAACAATAAATCCAATATTATTTTAATAAACACATCTAATATGTACCTACCTAATAAAGGCATAGAAAATAATATTAAATTAATAAATGAGGATGCAAATGAGAAAGTTGTTGGAAGTTCATTAAATGTCTCTGTGAAAGGACTTATGCTTCCTTATAACAGCTGCACAATAAGGGCAAAAGGCGGAAGCTTAGTCTTTGGGCAAGAATATCTTGGGGATAATAACAAACTTTATTTCTATATACCATTGAAGAACGCAAATAAAGGAGAAGGTTATCTTACTGGACAAAAAGGAAGGAAAAGGTTCTCATATAAATTCACAATAGAGCAAGTAAGCTATAATGATGATGACAAAATGACCCTTGATGTTGATGGAATATACACTGTTGATGGTAAAGATGAAAATAATGAAGCAGCTATAATAACAATTGACAAGAAAAACCTTGGTGTCAGTGTAAATGGATTATTATTCAGATTGGATAATCTAGAGCTTGTCTCAGGACAAGACTGCTAGTGATTTATAGAAAAGTTATATATTATTTTTTAGAAAGATTTAAATGATATGATAAACGTAATTTTCAAATACTATCATTTATTAGGAACAAATCCAAACATATCAGGAGTCTCTACTCTTATTTCATTAACATCTCTTTTTTCAAGATATTCTCTAAGAGCTCTTTTCATTTTAGTGCAATAATCATTATAAACATATTAAGATTTTTATGTTTATGAAAATCGCAATTTGTGGAAGCATGACTTTTTCACCAGAAATGGTTGATGTAGCAAAAAAATTAAAGGAATTAGGACATGATGCAACACTGCCTGATTTTACAGAACATTATGCTAGCTTAAAATCCAGGGATGACATGCATGTAGAATCAGCACATAATAAAGTTGAGCATGATTTAATCAGAGGTTATTATGATGTAATCAAGCAACATGAAGCAGTCTTGATATATAATCATTCAAAAAATGGAATTGAAAATTATGTAGGAGGAAATACTTTAATAGAAATGGCTTTTGCCCATGTTTTAAACAAAAGAATTTTTATGTATAATCCAATTCCCAATATGCAGTATAAAGATGAAATAGAAGCCATGCAACCAGAGATTCTTGAAGGTAATTTAGAAAGGATAGCCTAAGGAGCTAGATATTCCCTTCTGTTTTTTATCATAAAAAAGTGGTAAATCAAATTTATATACAATTTATATATAGCAAAATGATGAAAAGAGAATTATACATCTTTATAGTAGTATTTATGACAATAACTAACATCAGTGCTGTAATTGCTTCCCAGACTTTAGAAGTATGCCCTACATGCAATTATACAACCATACAATCTGCTGTTAATGATTCTCATGCTTATGATACAATAAAAGTCTTGCCTGGCATTTATAATGAGAATCAGATATTCATAAATAAATCTTTGACAATAATAGGAAATGATTCAATTGTTGATGGAGGCAATTCTATAATACCTCTTATTGGAACTTTTCATGTGAATTCTAGTGAAGATGTTGTTATAACAGGTTTTACAATAAGGAATCCTTCAAGATATCAAGAAATAAGGGCTGGCGTATTTGTCAAAAGTGATTCAAACACTGCTAATATAATAATTACCAATAATATCATATTTGGAACTAATAATCCAAATGAAGAATATGATTATGGTATATATGCAAAAAATGGAAAAGAAACCCTGAAAGTAATCAATAATATTATTAAAGAAACAGGTGGAAACAATATTTTTATAGAAAAGCATATTGGACAGGTTGAGGTCCTTGGAAATATAGTTGATATGGGTGCTTATGGAAGGGATTCAATATTGTTTATAACAGATGACAATGTGAATATAAATTCTATACAGAAAATAGCTTTCAATATCATAGATGCTGGGACTGGAAATGACCTTAATCATGAAGCAAACGCTATAACTATCATCAGTTCTTATAATAATAGTGGCAAGTTCTCATTCTTAAGGATATACAATAATACAATAAATAATATACAAAAGAAAAGAGGCGGAATTGGATTATATAACAATAATAATGGAGATGGAAAATCAGGAGAAATAAACCAAGCTCAAATAACAAGCAATATCATTACTGGCAGTTCAACAATAAACAGTTATGGAATAAAACTCTCTGGATTAGCCACTAATGCTACAATATCTTATAATAATATTAAAAATGTTAGTAAAAATTTCATAGGTGAATTTGGAATAAGAGGCAGCCATTATCCAGATGGAATAAAATTGAATTTCAATAGTTTTGAAAATAAGCAATTATCCTGGCATGGTTCATCAATATTGAATGCAAAATCCAATTGGTGGGGTAGTTGTGAAGGCCCAATCAGCCTTCCTTCAACTATAGAATTTATTCCCTGGCTTGGTGCTTGCATAAGAAACAAGGCTATATCAAAAAATTGCGTTGTCTCCAGCGATACAATAATCTTGTATGCTAATGTCACATCCAAGATATGCATAGGAAAAGTGATATTTGAAGTAAAAACAGACAATGGATGGCATAATTATACAGGAAGAATAAGTTCTGGAATAGGAAATTTTGCAGCAACAATCTCAAATTTCACTTCAGGCAATACAGTTTTTTGGAGAGTATATGCAGATGATTGTTATAATCATTGGACTAAAGATAATCTTGTTAATGAAGGATCATTCTATGTGAATAAGAACACAAATCTTAGTATATTGCCTCCTCAACCTAATGGCTATAATTCATGGTATGTATCACGGCCTACATTCACTTTATCAAATGGCGATGCGAGTATCATCTATTATAGGTGGGATGGTGAAGGCCCTTTCACATATACTGGCCCATTTGGATTAGATAATACTCCGAATAATGGAAACAATACAGGAGGAATATTAAGATTATCATATTGGAGTAATGTATGCAGTGAACAGCCTATTTCCAATATAATAAAGATTGATTTTAATCCTCCTGAAATAAAGAACATGATTCCCTTAGACAATATCACTATATACAATGAAAGAAGGCCTATTATCAGCGCATACTTTGATGAGGTATATGGTGCGAGCTCTGGTATTGATAAATCAAAAATAATTGTAAGATTGGATAATGTTATTATTCCTGTAAATATAACTGATTCAGGCTCAAATGATGCAACAGCAAAATATCTCACACAAGAAGATTTTTCAGAAGGCATGCATACTTTAAACTATAATGCTAGTGATAAAGCTGGAAACAATATTGTGAAAAATTACAAATTTTATATAAATAATAGCCTTCCTGATATTATATTAACAATCAGTTATCCGATCAATATAAACTATTCTGAAAGAAGCGTAATATTCAATATAACTTCAAATGTAAAATTAGCTAGTTTAGAATATGTCAACTTGAATGATAAAAGGCCTGGTTACAAGAGACTTTGCACAAAATGCAATGAATATGGGAACAGCAGAGTAAAAAGACTGACATTATTAGAAGGGGGGAATGAATTGATAATCAAGGCAACTGATATGTATGGAAATACGAACGAGAGCAGCCTAAAATTATTCATTGATTCTAAAAAACCAATAGTCTCCTTCACTTCTCCAACTAGAAACAAATATACTAACGGATCTAATTTTTATATGAAATATTCTGAAGATAATCTTGTAAAAGTGAAAGTCTTATACGGAAAGGATAATGAAAATTTTGAAAAAGACCTTTCTATAGAATGCAATGTTTCAGGAAAAGATAAGGTGTGTTATTATTCCTTGAACCTAACTGATATTGATACAAAGAAAATAAATTATTATATCAATATGTCTGATCCTGTAAGAAGCATTGTAACAAGACCAGTAGAAATCATTGTTGATACAAATCCCCCAATAATAGAAGTAAAATCTCCGGTCAATTCATCGAACTATGGCCTTGAATTCAGGTCAGGAATACCATTTGATATCACAAGCAATGAAAAAGTTAGATTAGAATTCTTTGATAAATCTTCAGATTCACAAAGATGGATTAGTTTATGTGCATCATGCGATAATTTCTTGAACAGGAAAAGATTATCTGTCGGAGGGCATGAATTAATTATAAGGGCTACAGACAAAGCAGGAAACTATGCTGAAAAAGAAATCAGGTTCAATGTGATAATATGATTTTAGAAGGATTTTAAAAATTATAATCCTAATTCAGCTAATCTTTTTTTAACTAAATTAAGAGTTGCAGGACTGCCTGACCATCTTTCACCATCATTTAAATCTCTGATCAAATCTTCAAAAGTATATAATCCTAGTTGCCTAAATCTTTCCATAACTTTGCTACAAAAACCCAGATGTTTTAACTCTACTTTTAATCTTTGCTCTTCAGGACAATAAGAAAAATCACTTGTAACTCCAAAAAGCCTATCTTGTAAATATTTTTCCTTACCTTTTTCTGATCCTCCTGTATAGAGAATATTTCTCGCATAGGAATTTGCTTCAAAAGATGCAATGTCTTTCATTTCCCAAACACAATATGCTCCAGATTCTCTCACGTTTTGCTGTTCAAAATCTTTTAAACTTCTTAATCGCTCTGCTTCAAATATAAAAATCTCTGGAGTCATTAAAGATGCAAAATCCCCCCCTAACATTGTAACATTTAAAACTCCTTCTGATAAAATTCCAAAACCTAAACCATTTTTTCTATTTATTTTCCCGCTTCTTAACCTGGAACCAACAAGATTTTTTACTGTAGAAATATCTTTACTCCAATAAGGATTTGTTCCATATTCAAACATTGTGTAAAGTTTAACAGCAGCAATATCAGGACCAACTCTACAAACTCCTCCAGGAGTTACGAGTCTTAATTTAGGCTGATAATCACCAACCTGCCCTAAATTCTCTAAAAATAATATTGCCATTTTAATATTATCAGAACTCCTTTCCCATTAGATTATTTATATTTAGAATATATGCTTTAAAAACATTTCTACAGTGTAAAGTCAACTTGTGAACTTAACATGGATTGACTTACCCTATCTCAATATTTTTTTATTAATTAATCAAAAAAACAATCCACCACACCCTAAAGGTTTTTTGCCACAGCTAAAAAATCGCCTGCTGGCGAGTGTGGTTTGATTGGCCCTTGTTTTTAGGATGCGCACGAAAACTTTCAGAAGTTTTCGGCGCCACAAAATTTTC
>JAUYDD010000136.1 GCA_030704765.1 Nanobdellota archaeon
ATTTCTGAGCGTACCAAAAAACTTCTGAAAGTTTTTTAGTATGCTCCAAAATGCCTTCTCTTTCTATCCATTAAAATAGATAGGTATGAGAAGAGCATTTTGGACATCTTAAAAGATGAGGTTTTCAATTTCCGACATAATCAAAATAGATATATTTATGAAAAAAAGAGTGAAACTTAAGTATGATAAACAAAAAATTTTCGATGCTTATTTAAAATTTTTAAAGTCAAATAAAAAAATCATATTGATTGAGTATAAAGGCAAAGAATTAAATTCATTTTATGGCATTACTAAAGACCTTGAGGAGGTTAAAATTCCTCTTAGATTTAGAATTAGTTTTTTATTTAAATATAACATTCAAAAATATATAATCAGGCTTATTAATCAGCTTCATGGAGGTGAGTTTAAAAATAAGGTCTATCGCTTATTTGGAGCTAAAATAGGAAAAGAGGTTAGAATCTGTGAAGGGGCAAATATTGATGAATCTTTTCTTGATTTGATTAAAATAGGAGATGGCTCTATTATTGGCTCAGATGTTAAAATTCTTGCGCATGAAGTGACTATAAAACACTTGAGATTTGGAAGAGTTAATATAGGCAAACAAGTTGTTGTTGGAACAAATTCTATAATCAGGGGCGGGGTCAGCATAGGTGATGGTGCTGTTATAGCCATGGACAGCCTTGTAAACAAGGATATCCCTGCAAGAGAAGAATGGGGGGGAATTCCAGCGCATAAAATTAAAAAACTTAGAAAACTGATTTAATAGTTTGAGAAACAGTGCATGAGTTCTCTATAAAGACCTGTGCTTATCACAATTTCTTTAATTAATCCAATGCTTTCTCTTTTCTCAAATTTATAGTCTTTTTTTAAGAGATTAAAATGTATAAAGAAAAACCAAAACAATCATTCAAAGTCACACACACTCATAAATCTTTAAATCATCTGTATTATGAACTGTTGTGCAGTTTTCAATTATTTTTGAATAAGATGTATTCTGAAAAGGCTTTAGTTTTGAATATGAAAAACTATCTTCTAAAACATAATAAGGCTTGTTGATTTTCTTTGAATAATCAATAATTGGAGAGCCTGAATAAATATCAACAATCTCTCCATTCTCTTTTTTATAAGATATCTGGTCATCTCCTCTTCCATCCATTGTAAAAGGAATAACATAATCAGGCTTTCTTATATACCATTCAACATCAGATGAGAAAAGGCTGATTATTGTTATGTTCTCTTGCGAGAGTTTCATTTTAACTATATTGCTAAGATATTTGTAATCAGTAACAGGTGTTGTATAATCTGAATATTGGTAATTATATTTTATAGGAACAATTACATTCACATAAGTATGCGGAAAAAATATATTTGAAGGAAATATAAATAATATTAATATTGTAATCAATATGAGTTTTCCAAGTTTGTCATATAAAAAAGCCATAGTTAAAAAAGAATACAACACTAATGGAAAAACGAAAAAATATGCATATCTAAGCGCTATTGTCTGAAGCCCAAATATCAAAAAAAGCAGCATGAAACTAGGCAATAATATAAGCAAAGTCAATTTTTCTTTTCTTAGAAATCCAGCAAATATGCCAGGTATGAACAATATGAAAAGATATTTTATATTCCAGGAAAAAGAATAATATGTTTTAGCATAATTTACAGATGTTGCAGCAGAGTCAGATGACAGTCCTGCTGCTGGAAAAAAATAATATATCATAATAGCTAAAGGAACAATGAAGAGAAACTTTTGTTTTTTTGAAAATATCAATATATAGAAAAATATTACAGGCGCAAGCACTATTCCAGCTATCTGGCTATCAAAAGCAATCAAAAAACTCAATAATGAGATGTATAAATAAAAGTTTTTTCTTTTTGAACTATTGTCTCCTGATTTATACAGCATATACATTGATAAAAAGAACATGAACTGGAACAATTGATAGAACCTTGCTTGTCTTGAAAAAAATACTTCAAGAAAAAACACAGAAAAAAATAATGCAGAGACAATTCCGCCTGTTTTTGAATATTCCTTTCCAATAAAATATCCCAGTAATATTGTCAATACACCAAATATGACAGATACAAGCCTTGCTGTAAAATCATTTATTCCAAATAAAAAGAAAAATGCAGTGAAATAATGGAAAAAATTAGCCCTGCTGTACATTGCACCTGAATCTAAAATAGGTTTTCCTTTTTCAACAATCATTTTAGAAGCAATTGAACTAGTTGCTTCATCAACCCATAGAGGTTGATAAGAAAGATAATATAATCTTAAAAATGCTCCAAATAAGATTATCAAAATAAGGAGATATATCTCAATTTTTCTTTTCTTTTCCATATTTTATAATTAAATCCGGTTTATTTAATTATTATTATAGTTCATTTATAACTCTTAATACTATAAATTACATAATATAATACATAAAAAAATGAGTATGAGGAGCTATAAAATAGTTATGTAAAAGTCATGATATTTGTATGTTTTCTTATCTCTCTATAATGTCAGAAATTAAACCACATCTTTTAAGATGTGGATGTTAGTTTGTTTTAATTTCTGAGCATCCTAAAAACAAGGGCCATCAAACCACACTCGCCAGCAGGCGATTTTTTGCCGTGGCAAAAAACCTTTAGGGTGTGGTGGCCCATTGTTTTTTTGATATTAATTACATTCCATCATACTAATCTTGGAATTATCCAGGATTCATCAGGAAAATGATTGGAATTTACAAAATCTCTGAAATGATTATTCATTTCTTGTTTTGATGCACACTCTCCATCTTTATAGGCTTGATTTATTTGAAGCTCCTTTTCTTTATGAGAAAGATTAAGAAAAGTTTCTTTTTCACTAGGATATAATCTATAATCATCTCTTGACATGGCTTTTAATCTTCCTGCTATTATTCCTTTATACATTCTGCACTTGAAGGATTGTCGTAAACCTGAACTTGTGCCTTGAGGTGAAGAATCTAAAAGTCTTTCATAAACAAATCCAGTTGCTCCAATAGCTCCATATCCTCTTCCAGAAAGATTACTACATATATGCAAGAAATCCTGAGGATAAAAACATAATGTTGAACCTGATTCTATTTTCCTTTCTTCTTGTGTTTGTGGTATTTTTAATATAGCTTCCCAATCAAGATCAAGGACAAACATTCCAGTGGCTCTAATATCGTCGAATCTGTCATAATCTATTCTAGCTCTAAATCTTTTTTCTAATGTAACTCCAGCTGGTTTAGCTGGTTCACATGGATTAGGCCTGTCAAAATCCATATACAATTGCTCTCCCTCTAAAACCTCTGGCCTGAAGTCTCCTGGATAATCCCTCTGCAATATTTCATCTAATTCATAGTTAGGGGGAATATTATCTGACATAACCTGGTTTTCAGATGTAAATTTTTCACAAAATATAAGCATATTTTCAAGCTCTCTGCTTACTTCTCTAAAAGTCAAGTTTCTTTCTTTTCTCACTTTTCTTTTTTCTAATTTTTCAAATATTTTATCGACTGCTATGCCAAAATAATGTTCAAATTTTTTCATTTTAAACCTCATCTAAAGATATTTGCATAGAATGTACAGCAGATTCTAAAGAGAAGTTTGAATAATTAATATTCTGAAATTTACAACCTTTAAAAATAGTAAATTCCAGCGTTTCAAACTTCTTATTAGAGAATTTTGGTAATATCAGGAATCTTTTAGATGATTCCTGAGCATCCAAAAAACAATATGATTGTTTTTTTGATTTTGCAAAATTCTCTAAACAATTCTTCACACCTAAAAAATTTTCATGAGTTTTTATAAATGCAAATGCTCTCATAAAATATTCTTCTGACACATAATCACTATTTTGAGGTTCTGTTCTAATAGGTTCTTTTTCTGATGATGGATCATGAATATATACTAATGACATTTTATCAGTACTATCGCTGTTTCTAACTGCAACTAATCTTAATTGCGCATGATTTTCAAGTGTTTTTTCAGCTAATATTTCTTCCATTCTATAAAACTGTTCTTTAAGCTCAATTTCATAAAAAATAAGGGTTTTTAAATTCTATTATGGTGTCACAGTAGTTGAACATTTCCCTATAAATTTGGGAAATCTGCAGGATTTGTAATCTTTTTCACCACTTCTTAACCTTTGCTTGCCCATCTTCTCTTTCATTTTTATGCACTAACGATAAAAATTAGAAAATCAGGCTGCCTGAAAGCGACTGATTTTCAATAATCTCTGATTTTTGCAGAGCAAAAATCAGCAAATGTTTAACTACTGTTTTAATTATACACTTTTAGGTGAATTGAGTTACCTCCATTCCTAAAAGTGTTATTAGAGAATTCGGGAGATATAGTGACATAATTACCCGAATTGTCTATACTTCTATATTCTTCTGATTTTATATTTCCCTTATAATATAATTTCCAGCTTTATCAGAAAATTTTATTGTAAGATTATGGTTTCCAGCTGGAAATGCCATTGTCTTTTGGCAGAAACCAAAATTAAGCCTGGAGCATATGGTTTTCCATCTTGGATTTTTTACTGAATTATCTATATAAGAGATATCTTTGAAATTATCTTCAACTAACTCTATATTAAAACTTATTCCATTTGGTATGGAAGTGTAATTGAACCTTTTTATAACAGGAGGTATAGTATCAACAACAGCTATAAAGTTCTTGGATATATAAGAGTTAAGAGATATATCAGTGATATTGTACCTATAGAAGATTGTTTCCCCATCAATGCTAGCCAGGTCTGCATAAAAATCACACCTCATGTTTTTTCCTGAAAGGCAATCATCTCTCTTGATGCTCTTGTCTTTATAGAACAAAATTATTTCCTTTAGATTAGATTCACTGTAGTTTATGGAAAAACTTCCATTTGTGTATCCAAGAGTGTTTATCCTGGATGTCATTATCTCAGGCTTTTTTGTATCAACTAGAAAACCACTCTCTTCTATGCTGTATCTTCCATTGAACAAGCTTCCTTTAACACTTATATTATGGAATCCATCATTGAAAATCATCTTCTTCTTGTAATCATCGCAATTCTTGCATAATAGTCTCCATGAAGGTTTTTTATCATAATAATCAATAAATTCAAGTCTTGAGACATTTACTTCTGATACAATTTGAAAATTCTGGAGTTTCTTATTATATATGCCTTCAATAGGAGTTATAGAAATATCAAATTGCTTGCAATCTTCTGTTTCAGTAATATTGTTGTATTCAGGTTTTAGTATTTCACAATCACTAGTTAGCCCACTAATAACACAGCAGTTTTCATAATTATAATCTATGAAATATTTTATTCTGGACCTCGTATTGTTCTTGTAGCACTCTGAAAAAGCTGTGTTCTCACTTATGATATTAGATGAACAATAATTGCAGGAACCCCCTAATTCTTCAGTTATAGTAATATTTACAAATGAACTGCAATTATTAGAATCATATTCTATTCTAGACCTTTGTTTGATATCCTTGTCCTGTAAGTTGCATAGCTCAAGAACAGCATAATCACTCCAGGAGGTATTTTTAAGATTAACTTCACATGCAGGGTTTGTTATTTTATTATCCCCTGATGCTATAATAAGGCTTAAGCTAATAATGATTGTTATAACTAATAGTGCAATCATCTCCCCTGTTTTTTTCATTATTTTCCGATGCTAAAAATTTATTTAAACATATCTTACTACTTGTTTCAGATAAATAGTTCACTATTCATAAATTTTCAAAAGATTTATATACATATGAATGAAATTAATCATTAGAGATGATGTTGAAGGAACATGCAAATCTTTGATTTAGAGGCAATAACAGAGCACAGTGGCCTTGTTTTAGTGGATACTGATCTCCAATCCAGAGGCAGATGTATACAAAAAGAGATATATAATATGGGAAGCTTTGATGAAATAGATTCAAGGGGCCTGTTAAAGAATATTGGTTATCTTAAGACTTTCATAAAGATACTGAACATCCCTAATGTCAGGACAGTTCCAGAAGTCGCAGAAGAACTCCTTAAATTCGCATTTATTCTAGGGGAAAAACTAGTTTTTTTAACTCAAAAAGAAAATGAATTAAGGTCTTGCTCATCTGCCAATCTTCCAAAGAAAAAAGCTAGTGAAGTGAGCAGGCACAGGGCTCTTTATAATAAATCTGAATTAAATTCAGGATTATTAAATAGATTGCAGGGTTTAGCTTATACTCTCTCTCAAATATCCAGGCAAAATCAGCTTGAATTTGATAATCCTCATTATTCTGGATTTTTTAATATTATGAAAGATACAGCAAAATTGTTAGGTATAGAAGCTTCTGATACAGACATACATTTAGCAGCAACTCTATATTGGACAACAATGTTCTCATCTGAATCTAACTCTCTTATATCTAATGACCACCATATTTTTGAACTTTACCAGTATTTGCCTATATTTTTATCAGGAGATATTTTTTCTCCATTTAACACAAGGTTTAATGACCATTTATATTCTAATCCTCCGCATATATTTAAAAGAAAACCAACTGGTTTTGAAGAAATACCTACTTTAGATATGCTTGAGCATAAATATCGCATAAGTACGCTTACATTAGATAAAAAAGGTGTCATAAGGGCAATAAACAGTTCTAAAGAGTTCTGGAAAACCTTTTATGAAGCTTATGGAACTAATCATTATCATGTTGATTTCTCAACTCGAAGATTACAACTAGTGGCATGAAACGATTTTGTAACTATAAAGGCAAATTCCACTTTTTATAATACATCTACATGATTATCACTATAGCAAATAACATAAATTTTCGGAAAAATTTTGTTATTTGTCTATTTAGATGATATGAGAATTCTACGATAAAACATACCTTGCTTTCGGCAAGTCAATAATGAAATGCACCTAACGGTGCAAAATATATAATGAAA
>JAUYDD010000137.1 GCA_030704765.1 Nanobdellota archaeon
TTTCATTATATATTTTGCACCGTTAGGTGCATTTCATTATTGACTTGCCGAAAGCAAGGTATGTTTTATCGTAGAATTCTCATATCATCTAAATAGACAAATAACAAAATTTTTCCGAAAATTTATGTTATTTGCTATAATGTTACAGTTTTCAATTCTCGAGCACAAGAAAATTCTTTCAGATGAATTTTCTGTGCAGAAAAAACCATAAAAGTTTTTTCTTGCATCCTAAAAATTTCCGAATCAAAAAAATCGCCGATCAAACTCCATCCTTCAGGATGGAGTAGGCGATTTTTCAGGAAATTTTTTTGATTATAGTCACTTTAAAAGAGTTTTTAAGTTACAGAAAAGTTTAAAAACTTCTCATTATATTTTTTAGTCATGTTAAGAGTAAAAAAGATTACAGCAGTGATTGGAAAGAAGGTGTATACAGACACAGGAGATTTCTTCGGTGAGATTGAAGAGTCCAACCTAGTTGAAAACAAGGTTGAGAGCTGGAGAATTAGATTAGCTAGTTCAATGGGTAATTTCCTTGGAGGTGCAAGAGGTGTCATAATTCCCCATCAGTTTGTAAAAGCTGTTGGAGATGTAGTTATTATCAGCAGAGCAAATCTACCATTAGATGAGATGGAGAACAATGAACAGACAGTAGATTTATCTGAAGAATCAGAGACCAGAAGACCTCCCTTGATGTAATATGGCCGATGGTTATATAGTCCCTTTTTTTATCAGCCCCTTATTTGTAAATTTCATATTACCTTTTGTATTAGTATTCACCTTGATTTTTGCAATATTGCAGAAGACCAAGTTATTAGGTGAAGAAGCTAAAAGAGCTAATGCTATAATAGGCATGGTGACAGGTTTATTATTGATTGGTTTTTCAGGACCAAGGGATCTGATTGTTGCTATGATGCCGTTTATGGCTGTTTTTGCTGTGATGTTATTAGTATTTATGCTTCTGTTTGGTTTTATATCGGGAAAAAAAGATGGAGATGTTTTGAATAAAGGCTGGAAAATAGTGTGGATTGGAATATTAGCAGTTTCTTTCACTGTCTTTCTTTTAATGGTGACTGGATATTTCTGGCCTTTATGGGATTTTATATTCAAGACTAATACGGGTTCAGCAATAATCATGAATGGAATTCTATTAGCATTGATAATCGGTGCTGTAGTTGCTGTATTATCTGGTGAGAAAAAGGGCAGTTAGGATAAGAATATTAAAACGAAATATATATAAATAAAAAAATTGATATTAATATATAAAAAAAGGTATAAAAATGGCTTACGGTTTTACAATTACAGAGGTATTGAATATGTGGCAGGACCAAGGAGTATTTGCATATGCTCTTCCATTCTTGATGATATTTGCTATTGTCTATGGAATATTATCTAAATCCAAATTATTAGGAGAGAATAAGGGGGTACAAGCAACAATTGCTCTTGCATTTGGCTTATTAGCATTGCAGTTCGATTATGTCACTAATTTTTATGCAATTATATTTCCATATGCTGGTGTCGGATTGTCTGTACTATTAGTAGCATTGATATTAATGGGAGTTGCTGCTGACAGGATTCCTAAAAGCGAGTTTGTCTGGTTTGGAATTGGACTTGTTATTTTTGTGATTATAATATTGTCATCTATAACTAATTTTGCGTGGTTTGGCGGAATGGGATATTCTTGGGGTTATGCATGGCCTGCTATATTATCTGGAATTATACTCTTATTATTAATGGCATGGATAACTTTTGGAAATAAATAAGGAGAATAAAAAATGGCAAACATGATAGATGTATCAGGACTTTTCTTTTTCATGCCTGTTTTTAGTTTCTTGTTTGTTTTTGTTGTTGTTTTTGCAGTACTTGCTAAGACCAAAGTCTTGGGAGATGGAAGAGTCAATCTCCTAGTCAGCTTTATTATGGCAATAATATTCATGAATTTTACTTCATTAGACTTATTTGTAAAGACAATAACACCTTGGTTCATTGTCCTTGTTGTATGCTTATTTTTTGTATTAGTTATAATCGGGTTTTCAACAAAAAGTTTTGATAAGATGATGACTCCTGCTTTTGCTTGGACAATTGTGGCTATACTAGTTGTGATATTTTTAGTTTCAGCAATAAGAGTATTTAATCCAGTATTCCATCCAGACTTGATAGTAACATCTGGAGACAGCAGTTCTGTTGGAATTGTCTATCAGATTCGCCAAATGTTTGATTCCAGTGCTACTGGAAGCATACTTCTTTTAATTATCGGAGCGATTGTTGCTTGGTTTTTAGTGAAGAAATGAAATATTAATATGAAAATTTGGTTAAATACACTAAATCTTAAAACTTGACTCATTATTATTTAGGGGCTACTTTATAAACATCGTCGGCATTCGCCAGCTGATGTTTTTTTCTTATCATTAATCCAGAAATAATAGCGAGGGAAACTGTAAAGGCAAATTACCCTTTTCTGAAAAACTTCGTCGTACAAAAGTCCAGCCGAAGTTTTCTATTTTATAATGTCAGAAATTAAACCACATCTTTTAAGATGTGGATGTTAGTTTGTTTTAATTTCTGAGCATCCTAAAAACAAGGGCCAATCAAACCACACTCGCCAGCAGGCGATTTTTTAGCTGTGGCAAAAAACCTTTAGGGTG
>JAUYDD010000148.1 GCA_030704765.1 Nanobdellota archaeon
TTAGGATGCAAGAAAAAACCATAAAAGTTTTTTCTGCACAGAAAATTCATCTGAAAGAATTTTCTTGTGCTCGAGAATTGAAAACTGTAACATTAGCTACGACCACATGATGAATCATGAGGTTTTCAATTCTCGACATAATAAACTTTGGAAATTTAACTTTGTCTGAAAGCAAGTTAAATTTTAATATTTCACTTCAGAAAGGTAAGTAATAACCATGACTTCAAATCTATCTGAAGTCATATATCTATATCTTAATCAGGCTTTAATTTTTTCATAGATTTTTTATTTCTCTTGTCCTTACTCTTTGTTTTTTCTTTATTTTCAATTTTTCTTATTTTCTTCTTTTCTTCACTAGGTTTTCTGAATTTCAATATAATAGAAACTATAAAAGATAAGATAATCAAAGTTATCCCTATTATAAAAACAAATGCACTTATGTAAAATATTTTATCAGATAGTCCTTTAATAATATCAATTGCAAGAGATTTGAAAACAGGCTCTAGATTAGGTTCTTGCTCTGCAATATTATTTATTTGTTTTGATGCAATAGCAGTCATAGAATAACCAATAGTTATTCCAATAGCTCCTGAAACAACAAGGATTATTTTCAATGATTTAATAAAACCTTCGAATGAATCAAGATATAATAAGAATAATATAAAGACCAGGAACAATAATATAGCAAGTACAGCATATTTTCCTGTCTTATAGAATGAATAAGCTTTTCTTAATTGAGACAAGTTATTATCTTTATCTATCAGTTCTTTCAAGTCAATTGTATCATTTTTTAATATTTCAGGTTCTTCAATTATATTTTTTTTAAAAAGATAGTTCATGAATTCTTTTGATGTCATTTCAGGAGGCCTGCATATTATCTTATTGTCTTTTATTGGACTTGCACCTTTTACACACTTCTGTATAGATTTAATATTTTTTTCAACTGAACTAAGTATAGCATCTTTGTTAAGTTTGACAGCTAGATCAAGTTCATCAGAATCAGACCTCACATAAGAGAGGACTTTATCAATCTTATCATTGATAAGCCCACGAATCCCTTCTTCAGGCATAATGATTGTCTGTTTTATAGATGCTTTTTCCAAAGTCTTATCAAAGTACTCATATATATTATTTTTTTCAAAGGATTTAGTATAGATATCAGGATAAAATAAACTATTAAAACTAAAGGCAAATATAACTAATATTATTATATTAATTATCATCAGATAGATGATATATCTAAAAATTGATTTTATTACACCCATTTTTATATATATAAATAAACTTTGTTATTTAATCTTATTGTTTATTTTCAAATCTGGGTTTAATACCCCGAGGCTCTGCCTCGGCAGATTTGAAACCTTCAAAATCTTCAGATTTTGAATGGCTCAGAAAAATTTCTGAAAGTTTTTCTTGGAGACTGAAATTGCCGATCGCGAAACGAAAAAATTAGCAAATACCCCAATCCTCTGGGTCGGTTGGGATTGCTAATTTTTAGGCAATTTCTTTATTTTCCTTGGTTTTTAAATAACTCTTTATACTCTTATTTTCTTATATTGACATGGGAAAGTCTATAATAAGAATAATTATCTCTCAAATAATAGGTTTCTTGATATTTCTTATATTACTTGCTATTGCTAATTATTTTTCTAATAACCTGAATATAAAGATGTTTAGTGATATTGTTGCTTTTTTAAATTCCAATCTTATGTTCTTGGTTTTCTTGACAATAATCGGTTTAACAAATGAAATATTCTGGAATCTTATATTTCCAATAAATTTAATAGCGCCAATAACAAGTTCAGTTTTCACAATCTATATACTTTTGTTTTTCAAAAGACTTTTAGACTTCTTGATTGAATATGAAAACCTAGCTATAAACATTCCAATAGAACAATTATTTTTTCCAATAACCTTGATTGTATTGATATCAGGTTATATAATCATATTAGTAAGGCATAATAAATCAACTAATATTGAAGACAGATCAGGAACAAAATTTCCTGATAAAAAGAAAGAAATTATAAGAAAAGAAATAAAAAGATTGAATAGGGACCTAAAAGAGATATCATGGAATGATGTAGGTGATGAATTCAAAGACGCCCTATATAAACTAGGAAACAGGATAAATAATTTCCTAGATGAAGATAAAAAATCAAAGAAAAAGAAAAAATAGATTTTTATATAACTTATAGGGAATAACTTTAATTTCTGTATATTTAAGAAGTTATTTCCTCCTATGAGAATTCTTGCGTTCTATTATAATAAACTTTATTTAGTATTTAAGTTTTATTATATTGTGAAAACATACGACAGCCTCCTATTCGCGGTCTAAGCCGCATTATGATGCGTCGTGGTGATGTTTTATTTTTGA
>JAUYDD010000222.1 GCA_030704765.1 Nanobdellota archaeon
AATTCTTTATTTTTAAGGCTATAAAATTCAAAAACTACGCAACTATCCCCTCCTTCTTCAAGATAAGTTACATCATTCAGCCTGCCTCTAGGACATTTCACATTCTTACCATCATAAGAAAAACCCTTAGGCAACACAGGATCCCTAACAAAAACCCCAAAGGATTCGAGTTCTGAATCAATATCCTTATCTTTTCCAAACATGCTTACTGAATTCCTAGTTACCTCCTTTAACAATTTAAACATAGATATAAAATTTAATTTAGATGATTTAAAAAGAGGGTATTTTAGTTTTGAAAAGTAATTATATTTAAGTTTCAGATTAGGAAATTGTCTGATTACTTCTTTTTTCTGAGAATCGCTTAACAATAAACAGTCCGTCTTGTTTGGTATTATATCTATAAGCGTGAACTCTACAAAGTCTGAAGAAGTTTCTACTGCAAAATCTACCATTTTTTCTATTTCTAGATAGTTCAGATTAGATATGACGTTGTATATCTTAACTTGCGGTTTTGAATTTTTCTTTAAAGAGTTGAGGTATATAAGATTCTTTTTTATATTTTCAAAAGTTTTCCGTGTAGAATTAGGATGCGTTTTCAAATAAGTTTCAAGGGTACCAGCCCACAAGCTGATAGTTATAAAATCAATTCCTAATTTTACTATTTTTTTCACCTTCTTCTTGTCTAACAGTGAAAAATTTGTTATCAAATTTATTTTGATATTCTTCTTTTTGATATACTCTAATATTTTCATTATGTCCGGGTGCATGAAAGGTTCTCCAGAACCTGCTAAGAGGACTTCATAAGTGCCTAAAGATGCAAGATTATCAATAGTTTTTTTGATTAAGTCAAAGGGGATGAATTTCTTTTTTTCTTCTCCTTTAAGCATCAAGTCTCCGAGCAAGAAGGAGTGGCACCAACATCCGACACAATTGTTATTACAGTTGTTTGTTAAGTCTATCTGAACAAAATTTGGCCCTTTATAGGCTTTCTTTCCATCTAAAATCCCTTTTTGGATAATATCATAATCTACAAAGAAACCCCCCGGTACTCTTGGTTGTGATTCAAGTATCGTGTTTGACTCAATTTTTTTGACCATTTTAAAGCAGCCTTATTCTTGATTTTTGTATAAGTTAAGATTATAAAGATTTGATGTAGCTATTTTATATTTAGTATTAAGGATTATATCATTCATCGCTTCATTTTGCCATATATTATCACAGGTTTTATAGCAGCCGTATTTATCGTTCCCCATATTCTTGAAAAACTTATCTTGCTTAGCGGATAATATACTTTTATTTCTGAACTCTTCATATTTTTTTGAATACCATATATTCTTAAAAGATTTCTTATTGATATTGCCTAAAGAAAATTTATGGGCCTTAAGGCATGGGATAACATCTCCTGAAGCCATTATCCGCGAAAATAACCAACCGACATAGCAAGGATTTTGAGATATAAAAGATGAATCGTAAACCCCTTTCTCCGTTTCTTGATTTGATAATCTTCTTATAAATTCACCGATT
>JAUYDD010000013.1 GCA_030704765.1 Nanobdellota archaeon
TTTAACACATGGTTCTTGACATGAGGTAGTTTACTTGCATTCAATTTCCGAGCATCCTAAAAATTTCCGAATCAGAAAAATCGCCGATCAAACTCCATCCTTCAGGATGGAGTAGGCGATTTTTCAGGAAATTTTTTTGATCTTGAAAAATAGCATAAGTAATCCTTTATTAAACAAAGATTAAAATTGCATATTTTATCACCTGAAAGATTTGCTTATATTATTGTTCCAGAAAGAAGGTAGTGGATTTATAACAAATCCCTTGAATTCATTAGAATGTATATAAGTTATTCCTTTTTTCCTTTTATATTTATTGAAATCTTCTTCTACATCATCATAGGTTTTCTGTACTATCTTTCTTTCAAAATCTTTTTGCAATAACGAGGATTGCTTCAATACAAGATAATCAGCTTGCCTTAGTATATTGACATCAAGATTAGAAGAATTCTGGGATATGAATAATATAGATATGTTCTTGTGTCTTGCAACAAGCATAAGTTCTGTTAATAGTTTGTTTATGTTTGTCATTGCATTTCTAGAAGAGAAAAGTATTCCACCTTCATCTATCAAGACAAAAGAATTATTAGTGAGTTCAGATATGTTTTCAATGACATTTATCCATAAAGGCATTTCATCTTTGTTGAATCCCATAGCATAGCATTTCCTTTTTGTTTTTGAATATATTTCCTCTAATATCTTGACTCCAAAAGCTGTCTTGCCACTGCCCCTTGCTCCTATTATTATTCCAATCTTGCTGTCTGACCTGAAGAGTTCATTAAGCCATTTTTCATACTTGCCTTTTATAGTCTTTGCAACTGTCATTTCTTCATATACTGCATTTATTTTGCTTCTTATAGTGATTTTATGGACTTCCTTATATTTCCCTAAATACCATTTTACAGCTCTATTCAACCATTTTACAGCTATAATTAACCTTCTTACAATATGATAAGGTATTTTCAATATAAACCAGATTATCTTGAAGAATAATATAACTCCTCCAATCAAAGTCCCTCTTTTTTTCTTTTTTGCCATATTTTATTTATATTTATTAAGGTTATAAAATTATCTGATTATGTCGAGAATCGAAAACCTCATGATTTATCGTGAGGTCGTAGCAAATGTTACAGTTTTCGATTCTCGAGCATCCTAAAAACAAGGGCCTGTGACAAACCCACACCTTTGGGTGTGGGTGGCCCATTGTTTTTTTGATAAATATTAATCTAAATTTATCCAATCAAAAAAGAAAAGTATTAAATAGTTATTTTTATTAATAAAATCATGAAAAAGAAAAAAAAGGATTATAATACCTCAATTTTTTTATTTGCATTAGCTATTGTATGCATTATTTTTATTGCTATTTTTTTAAAAGTGTTCATAACAGGAAATGTAGTAAAAGATAATCCTAAATCAGGATATTGTTTTTTTAATTTGACAGGAAACACACTTTCAATGTATCCTTGCAATGCTATGGAAGATTGTCAAAAAAAGATTCTTGAGTTAAAGAATGATGAGCAAGTAAGAGAACATTTTGATGTTTCAAGAATAGAAGTATTAGAATGCTTCAAGCCTTGATTATGTCCATAAATCAAAACCACATCATTTATGATGTGGTAAGTTTGGTGGTTTTGATTTTGGATTATCCAAAAATCCCAAAACAAACCACACCTTTTAAGGCACTAAAAAAACTTTCAGAAGATTTTTAGGGTGCTCAGAAATCTTTGATTTCTGACATGTGGTAAAACACAGGGATTTTTTGATGTCAGAAATTAAACCGCATCTTTTAAGACCAGCAAAATTATTTTTTGCGTACCTTACTTATTTTAATATGTAGAAAGCAAAAATAATTTTGGGGGTGCTCAAGAACCAAACACGCCATGGAATTTATTCCATGGTTCTTGACATGTGGATGTCAGTTTGTTTTAATTTCTGAGCATCCTAAAAACAAGGGTCAATCAAACCACACTCGCCAGCAGGCGATTTTTTGCCGTGGCAAAAAACCTTTAGGGTGTGGTGCCCATTGTTTTTTTGATGTCGAGAATTGAAAACCTCATCTTTTAAGATGAGGTAGTTTATTTGCATTCAATTTTCACACACAAGAAAACTTTCAGATGTTTTCTGGGACATTCAAAATTTCTGAAAAATTTTGAAGTCATCCAAAAAACAAGTGCCTGTAACAAACCACACACTTTAGTGTGTGGTAGCCCATTGTTTTTTGGTATACGAAACTAGTTTCAGGATAAGGTTTATAAACTGTTTCAAACCGAAAATTTTAATATAAAGGAATAAAATGAAAAAAATTTATAAAATAAAAGGTATGTCATGCAACTCGTGTGGAATGCTTATAGAAAGGACGCTTAAAGATAAAGTAAATGATATTTCAGCAAGTTTCTCTAAGGAAGAGGCAGGGATAGATTTTGATGAGAATAAAATTTCTGAAAAAGATATCGTTGAAGAAATTGAGAAATTGGGTTATGAAGTTGTGAACAAAGAAGAGGAATCTAATAAAGAAGATGCATTGATGATTAATGAAAAAAATAATGAGGAAGAAAAAGAAATTGAAAAAAATGAACTAATTGAAACACCAAAAATAAACTATTCTAAAACTAAAAAACCAAAAAATACAGAAAAAAAAGAATTATCCAAAAAAGTCTCTGAAGAACCTGATACAAAAAAGAAATTCAGTCTATCAAATTATAGTACTTCAGATAAAATAGGTTTTGTTTTTGCTATTCTCTCTTTAGTTCTTTTAATATTTATATTATATCATTTCTTTATAGGACATATTAAAATTCCAGAAGTAGCACTTCCACAAGGTGGAGAAAAGGTTGGATTAGTATTATTATTTCTTATAGGGATTTTAACTGGATTTCATTGCGTTTCAATGTGCGGAGGTTTTGTTGTTTCATACACTGCTAAAAATGCAATGAACGGTCATAAGAGCTATAAACAGCATCTTGCTTATGGAGGCTCAAAAGTTATTTCTTATACCATTGTTGGAGGGGTATTTGGGTTGATTGGAGGGATAATTGCATTTAGTGTTGGACTAAGGGCTGGTGTTGCAATCTTTGCTGGAGTATTTATGATATTTTATGCATTAGGCATGTTTGGATTTAAATTCTTTAGAAAATTTCAATTTAATCCTAAATTTTTAACTAAATTTACTATGAAAGCATCAGCTAATGCAAAAGGTCCTTATAAAGGCCCAGTTGTAACAGGATTATTAAATGGATTATTTATTGCATGCGGTCCACTTCAAGCAATGTACATTTATGCTGCAGGCACAGGAAGTTTTGCAGGTGGTGCAACAAGTTTAGCTGTTTTTGGTTTAGGAACACTTCCCATAATGATAGGATTTGGAACATTTGCAACTGTAATTAGCCATAAAACAACTCAGAAGATTTTGAAAATATCTGCAGTAATTGTGCTTATATTGGGTTTAATAATGTTAAATAGAGGATTATCAATGATTGGAAGCCCATATAGTTTTTCAGCAGTAAAATCAAGATTAACTGGAAATTCTATTGTTGGTGGAGCTGGGGCAGTTTTAACAAATGGAGTTCAGGAAGTTAATATGGATGTTTCTGGATCAGGATATTCTCCAAATTCATTTGTAATAAAAAAAGGAGTTCCTGTTAAATGGAATGTTAATGTTAAACAATTAACTGGCTGTAATCAGGAATTGGTTTTGAATAAATATGGCATAGATAAAAATTTGAAACAAGGTTTGAATGTAATAGAATTTACACCTGATAAGGAAGGTACAATAACATTTAGTTGTGGAATGGGAATGCTTAAAGGAAGTTTTATTGTAACTGAATCAGGAACTGCAAGTCAAGAGCAAGTTAAAGCTGCAACACCTCCAAAAGGAATGCAATGCGGTGGATCAAGTGGTGGAGGTTGTGGTTGTGGAGGTTAATATGAAAATTTATACTAAATTTTCAAATCCTTATTATAGGAGGTATAATTTCGGAATATGAAAAAAATGATTTTTATTATAGTGTTTGTATTAGTGCTTGCTTTGATAGGAAATATCTTAGCCCAGAACAATGTTAATAGTTGCCCTATGGGTGGAGCAGCATATAGTCTAAATGGCAGTTATGGTTCAGGAACAATGATATTGAGTTGGACATTTTCTATATTATTGATTATATTGATTATTGCTGGAATTTACTGGTTTATCAAATCTGCTAATCATAAAAATAACAGGAGGTAAAAATGAAAACAAGTCTATTTACCTCAGAAATTTTTCAGAAAATTTTTGATGGTGATCAAAAACTAATATGACAAAGAAAGTTTTAGACATAAAAGGAATGCATTGTAAAAGTTGTGTAAAGTTAATAGAAGGTGAACTTCAAGACAAAGTGAATAAGATACAAGTGCAAGAAAGCGGAAGTGCAATTATTGATTTTGATGAGAAAAAAATAAGCCTTCAAAAAATCAAG
>JAUYDD010000018.1 GCA_030704765.1 Nanobdellota archaeon
CCCTTGTTTTTAGGATGCATGAAAATTCTTTCAGAAGAATTTTCTGCACAGAAAATTGCATAAAACAATTTTCTTGTGCTCAGAAATTAAAACAAACTAACATCCACATCTTAAAAGATGTGGTTTAATTTCTGACATTAATAAAATTCAAAAACTAAATTTAAAGCACAATTTATAAAAAATGACAACCTTGACTTTAAATAGAAAAGAACTTGAAAGAGCAATAGGAAAAATCACCCCAGAACTTGAAAACAAGATATCCATGTTCGGAACTCCTGTAGAATCTTTGACTGATAATGAAATAGTGATTGATATAACAGCAAACAGGCCAGACCTTCTCTCTTTTTCTGGATTTACTAGGGCTATTTTAAGTTTTTTAGGAAAAAAACCTGGTCTAAGGAACTATCAAGCAGAAAAACCTGAAAAAGATTATAAAGTCATAATAGATAAATCAGTAAAAAAAGTCAGGCCTTATACAGCATGCGCTATAGTCAAAAACCTGAAACTTAATGATGAAAAAATAAAAGAGATAATAGACCTGCAGGAAAAACTTCATGGCAGTTATGGCAGGAACAGGAAAAAACTAGCAATAGGCATCTATCCATTAGAAGAATTAAAATTACCAATAAGATTCATTGCAAAGGATCCTCTTGAGATTAAGTTCCAGCCTTTAGATTTTCCAAAAGAGATAAATGGACGACAGATATTATCACAGCATCCAACAGGGAGGGAATATGCTCATTTATTGAAAGATGAAGAAATCTTCCCAATATTCATTGATTCTAAGGATGAAATATTATCCATGCCTCCTATAATTAATTCAGAAAAAACAGGAAAAATAACAGAAAAGACTAGGGAAGTCTTTATAGAATGCTCTGGATTTAACAAAGAATATTTGATAAAGACCTTGAATATGATTGTATGTGCCCTGTCAGATATTGGAGGAAAAATAATAGCAATGGAATTAGAAGACTCTAAAGAAGGTAAGTATATTTCTCCAAACTTAGAATCTGAAAAAAAAGAATTCTCTATTTCTTTTGTCAATAAGACCCTGGGTCTTGAATTAACAGAAAAAACAATTAAAGAATGTTTAGAAAAAATGGGTATAGGATATATAAAAGAAAAAGATAAGAATATTGCATTAATACCAAGTTATAGAGCTGATATATTGCATGAGATAGATTTAGTTGAAGATATTGGCATAGCTTATGGATATGAGAACTTCGTACCAGAAATACCTAAAATATCAACAATTGGTGAAGAAGATAAAACTTCTGTATTTAAAAGAAAAATATCAGAGATATTAACTGGTCTTGGCCTATTGGAAATATCTTCTTATCACTTGTCAACAAAAGAAAAACAATTCAAGAAGATTGGAATTAAAGATTACAAGAACCAGGATATTATAGAAGTCCTTGATTCAAAGACTGAAAATGATATATTAAGGAATTCTCTTATTTCTCAGTCTATAGATGTATTATCAAAGAACACTGATTCAGCATATCCTCAGAAAATATTTGAGATAGGAAGGATATTTTTCTCAGATGAGAGTGAAGATACAGGTATTGCTGAAAAAGAATCCTTATGCATAACTCTCTGTCATGAAAGAGCTAATTTCACTGAATTAAAACAAATCTTGGATTATATATCAAGGATGCTTAATATAAAATATGAGATTCAGGATTTTGAGCATCCAACCTTGATAACAGGAAGATGCGGTAGGATAATGATAAAAGGAAAACCAGCAGGAGTAATTGGAGAAGTAGTGCCTTTTGTAATAAAGAATAATAAAATAAAAATGCCTGTTATAACAATGGAAATAGACCTTGATTCTTTGTTTATAGCAAATAACTTCAATAATCGGATATCAAAAAAATTTCCTGAAAAATCGCCTACTCCATCCTGAAGGATGGAGTTTGATCGGCGATTTTTCTGATTCGGAAATTTTTAGGATGCTCGGAAATTGAATGCAAGTAAACTACCTCATGTCAAGAACCATGTGTTAAA
>JAUYDD010000072.1 GCA_030704765.1 Nanobdellota archaeon
TGATTTTATATAAACCATTTTAGAATCACCTCATTTAATTACATATTTATCGACGAGAAAGTATATATACTTTTCTGTTTATCGTCGATAAAACAAAGTAAAGAATAATCCAATAATTGTGACACAACCTCGTGCAGAAAATTCTTCTGAAAGAATTTTCATGCATCCTAAAAACAAGGGCCTGTGACAAACCCACACCTTTAGGTGTGGGTGGCCCATTGTTTTTTTGATATCTTAGAAATCTTGATATTCTAACTTGATTTCATAGGTATTCAAGGATTATTTATATTTTTCTCAAGCATTCAGGCAAACTTTTCTTGTTCTTATGATATTTAATGCATTCACAACAAATTCCATGTCTTTCGCAATTTTCATCAGGACAAGGACAGTCTTGTTCATTTTCCCATTTGAGTACACATTCACGTTTCATATTATTCATTTTATCTATAAGCTATTTTATTTAAATATTCTACTAAAAATATCGAAACACCAATTAATACAATTATTAATGTCAGAAATTAAACCGCATCTTTTAAGACACTAAAAATCTTTCAGGGGATTTTTAGGGTGCTCAGAAATCTTTGATTTCTGACATGTGGTGGATTGTTTTTTGATTATAATTTATCTCTCAAATTTTAATTAAACCCTTGTTATTAATAATTTAGCCTTATTTGTGGTTATACTAATTGATTTAAGTTTTATTAAAATCTCATTTAATGTATCACTGTCTAAATCAATATATTTTTCTTCTCCAATAGAAAAACTTATAGATTGTGCAGGATTTTCTACGCTTATCATAATGCTTGTTAAACTTAGTTCACTTAATGATAAAGTATATTCTGTATTAGAGGAATTTTTTAATATACTGAGCTTGATTTTATCATTATTTCCTGCTTCAACTTCTGAAACTATTAATTCTCCTAATGAATATGTTTGATAATTAATTGTTTGCGATATTTCTGGTACACTTCCTCCACTAGACCCTCCAGAACTGCCTCCACCACCTCCGCTATCAGCAGTTCCCATGCATGCTCCATTTAAACATCCAAACTTACAACTATAAAATCTTTCAACAGCAATTTTATCATTTTCACAATAATATTCATTTAATTTGCCTTTTTCACAATTATCTTCCATATTAACGCATATATTATTGAAATCACAATATTTTATAGTTCCCCTTAGATTATAATTAAGCCCGTTATCAGAATCACTACAGCTTTCTGTTTGAATAGATTCTATTGATTTTTCAACACATTCTCCATCTGAACATTCTCCAGAACAACTGTATTCTCTCCATGAGACTTTAGTATCCTCACAATACGCTTCCATTAGTTTGCCATTAGAACAATAATCCCCATAATTTCCATTATTATCATCAACACTTCCCCCTAGATTATAATTAAGTCCATTATCAGAATCACTACAGCTTTCAACTATAGCTTTGCCGCTGATTTTATTTAAGGATATATAGGATATAAAGAAAAATATCGCAATAATTACAAATAAAACAATTATAAATAAAATTATATTTCTATTTCGTTTAAGGTTTTTATTATTTGATTTTATTTTTTTTACCATGTTATTATCTTCGGCTTCTTTTTATAATCATATATACAATAAATATAATAATTATTAAGATTATAATCCCTATAATAATATATATCCATATATTGTTAACTTTAGAAATCCCATTTGATCCTTTTTCTGAGGTTTTTTCACTTTCTACACTTGCATTTGTTCCAGATGTTTGTTCAGAACTAGGTTGGGCATTTCCTGAAATTGGAGATAATTCTAATTTTACTTTTTTTGTTAGAATATTAATTGATTTAATTTTAATATTTATATCTGCTTTATTATCTTCATTTAAATCTACATTTTTTTCTTCTCCTACAGAAAGAACAAAAGTCTGTTTTTTACTCTGGACTACAATAATAGCCATTGTTTCAGTTAAATTAATGACACTTACAGAATGGGCATTGCCTGAAATATTAAATTTAACATTTTCATTAGAAGATAATTCAATTACTTGAATAATATTTAACTCTCCTAAATTTTTAATTGTTTTTCCAACTCCACCCCCTGAACTTCCACCAGCACTGCTTACAGGTGTACTACTATCTGTAGGGCAATTTGTACAAGTTATTGTATTAGGAACAGAATTAGTTTTTGTAGCAATTCCTTCTTCACCTGTAGCTGCAGCAGATATACTAAAAACACAATTACCTGAAGTGCCTTGAGTTATTGTCCAGGTCCTAGATTGTTTATTTCCATTTTGCATTCCAGATATTGTCTTTTGACCTGACTGGCTTCCAATACTGCAACCACCACCTGATATACTTAAAGTTAAAATAACATCAATATTTCCTCCAGCAGTTACTTCAACAGTGCTGACTACATTAGAGCTCATTGCAGCTGAAGATGCAGAGTTTCTAACACTTACAGCCACATCAATTACATTGACTTTTATATTATTGTCAGCAACATATGTATCACTAACTGAATCAAGCATTATTTTTGAAAATCCATATTTCCCAGATTTTACTGCTTTTAGCCCTGTGAATGTTATTTCAGTTGATTGTCCAGCACCAACCGTTGTTCCAGATGATTGAGGATAGTTTGAATTTTCAAGCCAGTTATTAGAATCAGGATACAATGTTACAGTACTTATTGACCCTGATGCATCTCCAATATTATTTATCTGTGCATTACATGAGAAAACACTATTTATTACGCTTTCAGCAGGAGAACATGAAAAACTAGTTACTTGAAAACTTGCAGCAGCATTTATAAAACTTAAATTTATTATTATAGCAAATATTAAAATCATACATTTAATTATGTCCATAAATCTAAAACCACATTCTTTAGAATGTAATTGTAACTCTGGGGTTTTAGATTTTGGATCATCCAGAAAACCACGCCTTTTAAGGTGTGGTAAACACAAGGTTTTCTTGATTTTATTTTTTATCATTTTATATTATCATCCTAATTATTTACTTTAAATGAAACTTTTGAATGTCCATAATTATAATCTTCATCATAACACCAAATATTCATTCCATAATGTTGATTTGTCCAGTTGCTAATATTTATTGCATACATGTGGGTTAGACTGCCTGTTATTAAAAATGTACCAGATGCCCAAAAACTATTATTTCCATCATAAGATGAGTGATAATTACTTGAAATATATTCAGTATAGTAATTAGATCCACTATAGTTATATTTTGTTATATTGCAGGCATTTAAGTTTTGTATTGACAGAGAAGTTCCATTAGTAGAGTTTGTAGAATTCCATCCGCCACAATACCAATTATAAAAATTATTATAATTATAAAAGAGAATTGAACACTGGCTACTTTTAGTAGTATTCGCATTAAATGAAATAGAATTATTATATGTTCCATTATTTATAGGAGAGTTTATTGTGATATTTGGAGATACAAAATCCTTTACTCTGAGAGTCCCATCTGTAATTGTTGCTGTCCCTCCAGCACCTGATACAGTTGCTTTTATATAATAATTTCCTTTTGTCCAGCCAGTATTTGGAGCTTGTATCATTAATACGACTGATCCGTTAGTTGTAGCATTTGGTGAGAATGCTGCATTAGTATAGCTTCTGCACCATTCACTTCCACAATTTTCTGATAATGCATAATAAACTTGAGTTATATTAGCATTAGCTGAATTATAATTATAATCTCTTATATAAAGTTTTATAGTTAAATTTTCATTAGCTGCAAAATCGTATTTCCAATTCCCATTAACATCTGAATTTGAAAAATATCCATTATAATACACTCTTCCATCAAAATATACCCCATTCCAATCTTGAACTAGGGCATTACGATCATCTGATTTTGTCCATTCAGCTTGAAGATAATTATATCCAACTCTCCATCCTTCAGATGGGGGATATATAGTAACATTTTGGCTTCCATTAACCATACAATTGCCTGTTACATTTGAAAAACAATTTCCAACACTGAATACATATTCTTGTAAGGTACTCGTACCACTGTCATATCTCCATTGGTATAATCTTGTTAAATTTCCCGTAATATTTGCTCCAGTTGATGGTTTTGTTAAGCTAGCTATTACATTTATAGGTTGATTTACTAAATAGTTTCCTCCACCCCCACTCCAACTCACTTGAAAAGGAACAGACCTGAATGAAAGCCAACCTGTTTGTGTGTCATTATAAACATTATCTTTAACAACTATATTCAAATAATGATATCCACCCCAGCTTCCAGATCCCCAATTTGAATTATTAGGGCATATTGTAATATTTTGAGTTCCATTAAAAGAAGTATTTGTATAATTAGAATAAACTATTTGGCTTCTTGAATTATAACTCCATACATCTTCATAGATACTTGTTATAGAATAATTTCCATTTAAAAGTGTATATGAAGACCAATCAGACTCATAGATATACATTGTTCCATTAACACATTGATCAGAGTCAATACTATAAGAGTTTGTATTTATTTGAACTCTAAAAGGTTGTACATTAAACCATAACCATCCTGTGGATGTTTCATTATTAATATTTTTTAAAGAAAGTTCTCCCCAATAATATCCGTTTGGCCAGCTTCCATTTATATAACTTATATTTAACACACCTGTGCCATTAAAAGATAAAGGGCTTGCATTAATATCTTGCGGATAATTATATTCTTTTGTCTGATAAGTTTGCTGATTCCAAGTTCTTAATATAATATCATCAAATGTTGTATTGACATAATCAGATTCATTGTATCTAGTATTTATATAACTAGAGCCATTCCAATAAGAACTCCACCATTTATAATTTTTGGTTGTACTAACATTAAAATACATTTGAGAATTTCCTCTTATGCTATATTTATAAGAACCTGATGAATTGACAGGTTGTGTTTCAACATAAAAAGCTATTGTATTAAACCAAGCATATCCTGTATCACTTCCATTAATATCTAATACAACATTATAATATCCAGTGTTCCATGTTCCAGTAGTTTTATTTATATATAATATATAATTTCCATGTGTGCTCAAATTAGCACTCCAATACCATGGGCTTGAGGAATTTACATTAATTGTGTTTGCAGAATAATCACTTGAATTTAAATCTTTACATGGCCATGTCCTGCAATCCTGTATTTTTTTAATCCTTATGCTAGTGTTTCCCCATATGTTTTGTCCTCCAGTATCATAATAATTATAATTTCCAGCTCTTGATATTTTAATAAATAAACTGATATTTTCTCTTGAATTAAAATAACTTTTATAATTGCATCCACTTGAACTGCATTCAACAGGAGTTCCATAGACATCCCATAATTTTACTCCAAACCAAGCATATCCATAATCACTATCTCCTGTTGTTGTAGTTCCTTGAATAATTACCCTATATTGTCCTGTTTTCCATTGGCCTCCTGATGCATATGAAGCTGGAATACTTATGCTTCCGCTTCCAGTTGTAATTGTAGAAGAATTCAATGAAGATACATTATATTTTGAATCTACTGGAGGCCATATCCATTCACCAGATCCTCCCATATATTCGATTTTTTTTACTGTTACTTTTCCACTAATTCCTGAACTACCCATCCACCATCCTTTTCCTGCTTCATATAAATTTATGCTTAAAGTTATATTGCTTGTTGGACTATTTTGCCAAATACTGCTCCAACCATATAAATAAAAAGCTCTTGCTTCAAATCTGCTATATACTTCTGCGCTAGTGCCATCTCGCCCTAATACATTAAATTTAACAATATTTTGGCCTCCTTCCCATTTATTTAATGGTTTAACTGTACATGTGTAAGTTCCATTATTATCTGATGCTTGACATGTTGATTCACTTGTGTTTATGGTTTGACTAATGCCTGATTCTAAATTTATTACTTCATTGACAGATAAGGTTGCATTACTAACTGCTTGTTGTGTTTGTGTATTTATAGAGCAAGCAGAGCCTATTCCACTACTATTTTCAGTAAGATTAGATGCAGTTGCTTTTCCTAATGGATTATTCGCTTGTATTAGCTTGATTTCAAAATAAATAGTGTCTGTTGTTTTAAATTGCCATATATAATAGTTTTGACCATTAACTACTTGTCCTGCAGTATCTTTAGCTGCAGCACATATTTCATAAGGCCTTATGATAAACTTTGTATTTGTGCCCATAGTTCTATTATTTCCAAATACATAAACATTGTAAACTCCTCCAAATTTAGGGACATCTAATTTTATCCTTTGGTTTGTTGAATTCCACGCCCATTGAAATGTAGAGTCACTTGAATTAACTAAATCATGATTATTTACTTGAGTAAAAGCTATATCAGAGCCGTTCATATAGCTAACAAGTAAAATTTCTGCATCACTTAGATTAATTTGAAGAGTTGTTAAATTATAAGATGTTAAACTTAAATAAATATATTCATTTGTCCCAAACAATTCTTTTGTATTTCCATCTTTATCAGTAGATTGTGCAGATAGGATACCGTCTATAACAGTTATTATCCTGCTTTCTGTTTGTGAATCTCCATTATTAGATAAAGTCACATAAAGGTTATATTGTCCTGTATTTAATGGGGAGGTAATTGAAAATTCATAACATCCTTCTTTTCCACAACTAGCATTCCAGGCAGGATTTGCTGTAGAAATAATATTGTTAAAGTCATCTTTAAGATAAATTGTAAAAGAAGTAGAGCTTAGGTTAGGAATTATACTGCCATTTGATCGATAACTAGGAAATGCTTGGAAATATAAGGTTTTATTTTTAAAAGAAGTATATTCATATTCAAAACCAGAATTTGTTGACTTTTTATTAATTGATAAAGTCCAATCTTTAACCTTAAACGAGGTTATTGAAACCATACTTCCATCTCCAGATTTGGTTATATTAACAAGCGCGGTATATCCCCCATAATCAAACGTTAATGAATCTAAAGTAAATAAAAAACTATTTGAAAAACTATTACTGGCATTTAAAATAGTTGAATTTATAATTTTAACTACATTTCCAGAAGAGTCATAAATATAGCCATTAAAGCTATAGACATCTGATGTTGAGGCATTTGATATTCTTACTTCAACTTTAGCTTGTTCTCCTGTTGCAAAAACATTTTTTAAAGATTTTCCAAGCTCATCTTTCATATAAACATTAAAAGAAAAAGGAATTACTGAAAACGCTGAAAAAGCTTTAAAATTTTCTGCTTCAATAATATAATTTCCATAACTAGACGAAGCAGTAAAACTAAGAGTGCATTTCCCATTTGTTCCAGTTGTGCAATTATTATTAGATAACAGGCTGCTGTTAAAAGATCTTAAGCTTACATTGATGCTGATGTTAGAAATATAAACAATCTGGTCACCAATTTTTCTTATTGTTTCAATTTCAACTCGAATATTTTCACCTGGATTATAAGTTGCTTTATTAGGGCTAACTCTTATCATATCAATTGTTTGATTAACTACTTTTATTTCCGATTCAGAGAATGAACTAGAATTATTCAGATCTTTGTATTCTGCTCTTATATAATATTCACCTTCTGCTAATGGCGCAGATATTAGATTTGCAGAAGGATAAAAGTTACTTCGCGAATAAAAACTGCCATTTATATTGGTTGTTGAAAAATTAGTTTGATTAACAATACTTCCATTATTTTTATTTCTTATTGTTAAATTTACTGTTGCATTTCCTAAAAATCCTGAAGAAACAAGAGTTCCATTATCAGTAAAATTTGTTTGATTGATAAATCCTTTAATTTCTATTCTTTCATTAATAGAATAAACTGTTGAAGGAACAGTAAAATAAATATCAGTTACATAGGTATTAGCTGAAATTAATCCAATACTAATTATAATCATTATTGCAGAAATAAAAAATCTTAATATACACCTCATTTTTCTTAATTATTTTAATTATTCTGTACTTATAAATGTTTTCTCGTTCTCGGTAGTTAAACATTTCCCTATAAAATTGGGAAATCTGCAGGATTTGTAATCTTTTTCACCACTTCTTAACCTTTGCTTGCCCATCCTCTCTTTCATTTTTGTGCACTAACGATAAAAATTAGAAAATGATTTTGATATTAAATCTTTCCAATCTTCATTCCATCTTTAGTATCATCAATTTTATATCCAAGTTCTTTTATCTTTTCTCTTAAATCATCTGATTTCTTGAAATCTTTGTTTTTTCTTGCTTGTTCTCTTTCATTGACTAGAGTTTGGATTTCTTGAGGCATTTCAATTGATTTTTTTTCTAATAATTTTAACCCAAGGACACAATCCATCTTTTCTATTGTCTTGTATTTTCCTTTTGCTTTTTCATCCCTTACAAGGTTCCATAAAATAGAAAGTGCTTTTGGCATATTTAAATCATCATTAATACTTGACTCAAATTCTTTTAGATATTTTTTATTTATGTTATCGTCGTCTTTTATATCTGATGCTATATTTTTTAATCTTATTAATGAATTTTTAGCACTATTTAAATTTTCTAAGGAAAATTCAAGCTGGCTTCTATAATGAGCTGTTAAACAAAAATATCTATAATCTAGAGGAGAAAAACCTTTTTCAACTAATTCTGATATTGTGTATAATCCTCCTTTGCTTTTTGAAACTTTTTCTCCTTTAAATAATAAAAAAGCTCCATGGAGCCAGTATTTAACCCATGGTTTTTTACCAAAAGCACATTCACTTTGTGCAATTTCATTTGTATGATGGACTGGGATATGGTCTTCTCCTCCTGTATGTATATCAAATTGTTCTCCAAGATATTTTGAACTCATTGCAGAACATTCAATATGCCATCCTGGAAATCCAACACCCCAAGGTGAATCCCATTCTTGTTGTCTTTCTTCAGGTTTTTCAGAAAATTTCCACAATGCAAAATCTGTTTTATTTCTTTTTTCTCCAACAGAAATTCTTTTTCCAGCTTCAAGTCCTTTAATTTTTAACAAAGCAAGTTTTCCATAATCTTTAAACTTACTTGTATTAAAATAAATTCCATCAGAAGTTTTATATGTAAAGCCTTTTTTCTCTAATATTTTAATTAGTTCTATTTGCTCTTTAATATGCTCAGTTGCTTTACACCATTTATCAGGTTCAATAATATTTAAATTATCCAAGTCTTCTTTGAATATTTTCAAATAAAAATCTGCAATATCTATTGCTTTTTTCCCCTCATTTCTAGCAGCTTTTTCTATTTTATCTTCTCCTTCATCAGCATCACTAGTTAAATGTCCAACATCAGTCACATTAATTACCTGCTTTACTTTATAGCCCTGGTATAAAAGAATTCTCTTCAAAATATCGGAAAAAATATAGCTTCGCAGATTACCAATATGCTGATACCAGTATACAGTAGGCCCGCACGTATAGATTCCAACATACCCTTTTATAATAGGTTTAAACACTTGTTTTTTTCTGCCTAAAGTATTATAGAGTTTTAATGTCATTATAAATCAAAAATAATAGGATATAAAAAACTTTACAATTTGCTGCAGTAGATGAATATTTGTTATTTTTTCCGAGCAAAAATAAGAGATATGAAAATCAGTCGCTTTCAGGCAGCTTGATTTTCTGATTTATATTGTTATTGCTCATGATAAAAAGTTAAGGAAGCATAATAAAAATGAGATAAATCAAAAAAAGCCCTAAAATCATCCAAAGAATCCTTTTCTTACAAGCTGGACAATGAAATATGTCTTTCCTACTTCTTTATCCCCATCTTTAACATCAACATAGACTTTTTGCTGGCATATTGGTGTTCCTTCTTTTACATTAATAAGTAATCTTGCAAAAGCAATATCTCTCATATCTGATTCATCAAACTCCATATATGTATCTAGGTTCTGTATAAACATCTCTTTTATACCGCTTCTTCCTATTTTCTTAAAACAGCTTTCTCTATCATTCTCATTAATCCTTAATTTAAACTTTAGGTTCTTAGAGACTGTGCTTCCATCATAAGTCCTTGCTCCAATGCCTATTCCAAAACTTTCAGATCCTTGTTTTATTTTTGCTGTATGGTCAGCACCTAGTTTAACAACTACTTTTGAATTTTCTTCTGCAAACAGATTAGTTATTTCATTTTTTACTTTATCATTTATCTGGTCTACACTTTCAGTTGCTACTCTGAATATACTCCTTACTAATACAAGCCCTAAAGTGAGCATTAACATAGCAAGGACTAAAACAACAATAGTTCCCATAGAAAGTTCAATAGAACCGCGTTTACCTTCTTTTTTCTTTTTTATTTGCTTAAGAGAATTTTTTGATTTTCTTTTCACCATCTTTTTCTAAGTTTATATATATTTTTGTTTTTATAAATCTTCTCATCACGATAAAAACAAGCTTTTTATAAAAAACCTTAAAAGCCAGATATTACCTAAGACAAGATTAATAGAGAGTATTATCAAAAAAATAATCAATAAGCTCTTAATTAAAAAACTAAATATGCTGAATTTTTGTTTTTTCCTTTGTTTTCCAAAAACATTTCCAATCACTTCATTAATATCTTCTGATATTTCTCCCTTCATTCTTTCCCGTTTTTCATTATGTTTTTCTCTTTCAATATCATCAATAGTCTTGAATGCCATATGATATTTAGAATTCATAACAATATAAATATTTCTGCTCTAAGTTATTTTTTTCCTGAAGGAAAAAATTTTATCTAAATCGTTTTCTTTTAACTCTGCTTCCAGTTATCAAGCTACCTATGCATAATCCTAGAAGACCGCTCATGAATATTATTAATACAAATATGCCAACTCCAATAGGTCCTCCAAAAAACCTTACAAATTTTGCTGCTTCTGTATCAATTTTATCATTGACAACTTGTTTATCATCCTTTTCATTATCAGGAATAGAGCAGGTCTTAAGTTCTTGAGGCCTATTTATTATTGGAAGACATCCTTCATTTGAGACCTGGCAGAATCTTTTTTGTACTCCGCCTATGCATGGGCTCCAACTAGTGCATTTCCAGTCTGTCTCACAATACCCTCCTGTGTCTGAACTTCCTTTTATTCTTATATTAGAGTCTTTTATTAATAAGCTATCTCCTTGCCTATAATATATCTTATCTTTTTCATAGAAGTTTATTTTTGTTTCATATTCTCCAGTTATGTAATCAGAAGTATCTATCTTAATATTATATTTTATATTTCCTTGAAAAAACCCATATCCATAAGAATATCCATATCCATAGGGTGATATTGGAGTAACTATTTTTTTAATTATTATGCCTTTACAATCACTAAGTTTGTTTCCATCTTCATCAAAAAAACAATGTACAGCTTCAGGCCCATTTAGGACAAGTTCAAGTTTTTTAATATCCAAATTTTCCCCATTGTTTGTATCAATAGACACTTCAATATTCACATCATCCCCTTTTACAACTTCTGTATCATCAAGTTTTACATTCAAGCTGAATGCATTAGCAGGAGCTGAAAATATTAATATGGCAATTATAGTGATGCTTGATATGACTAAAAATAATTGTTTCTTATTCTTATTCTTGTTTTTGTCATTTGTCATGAAAATACATGAAAATCATCCTTTTTAAGGTTTATTGTAATTGTGTAATTATAAAGTAATAACATACCCAAAAGATTTATAAGCTCTTTTTTTAAATATAATACCATGAAATCATTAAATAGTAGTAAAAAAAATCATGAATCTATATTAAATGCAAGCATTATATTTTTTGTGTTTGTAGTTGTTATATCATTAATGAACTATCTCTATCAAGTTTTTATGGGAAGAATGTTAGGGCCTGTTGATTATGGAATTTTAGGAAGTCTTTTTGCAATAATTTATATTGTTAATTTTTCAAGCAATACTTTTATTTTTGTTATATCAAAAAATATAGCTAGATATAAAGCAAAAAACCAAAAGTCTAAAATCAAATTCTTGTTTAAAAAACTATTATCAGAAGTTGTTATTCTAGGTTTATTTTTACTTATAATCTTTATTTTTTTAACACCTTATATTGCAAGATTCATGAAACTAGATAATTATTTTGGAATAACTTTAGTAGGATTGATTGCTTATCTATCTTTAATCTCTGTTGTATTTACAGGAGCTTTAAATGGTTTACAAAAATTTATTTGGCAGAATTTAGTTTATTTTATTTCATCTTTATTCAAATTATTACTGGCAATGATATTAGTTTTTTTTGGTTTTAAGACTAACGGAGCACTCGGAGCAATATTAATCGGAATTTTAATAAGCTTGTTTTTTGCTTACATTCCTTTAAGAAAAGAATTAAAAACAAAAGAAGAGAAAATAGATTCTTTTGAAATATATCATTATGCTATTTTTGTGTTTATAGCATCTTTATTATTTGTATTTATTATAACTCTAGATCAAATTCTTGTTAAACATTTTTTTTCATCAGAATATGCTGGAATATATGCAGCAGCAGGGATGATTGGAAAAATTATATTTTTTAGCACTAGTTTTTTTATAGGCCCTTTTTTTCCAAAAATAGTTTCATTAAAATCAGCTGGTATGAACACCACTAAATTATTTAGAAATGTCTTATTTTATGTTTTTATAATAGCATCTTTTGAAATATTGGCATTTTTTTTATTTCCAAACGTTATTATAAATTTACTTTATGGAAAAAATTATACTGGTGCTTTGAATTTGGTTGGTATTTTTGGATTATCCTTAGGAATATTTTCTCTTATTCAAGTTTTTATGACCTATGATCTTGCAGTAGAAAAATTAAAATTTATCTACATTTTTATCATAGGGGTATTATTTGAAGTTATAACAATTATTTTTATTCATAATACTCTCATTGAAATAGCAAAAATCGTTTTAGCGACAAATTTGTTTATTTTAGCTGGATTTATTTTGTATAATCATAAGGAGGTTCTAAATTTATAATGAAAATAGATTCAATTTTAAAATATGAAATTTTAAAAAATAGATACTTAAAAAAGAAACAACAAGAAATGATTTTAGAGAGAACAGGTTTAATTAAACATAATATAATAAAATCTAAAAAACTTTCTGTTATAGTTCCTGTCTACAGTGCAGAATCTTTCATTGCAAAGAACTTAGAGATAATGAAAAACAGCATATCAAAATATTTTTGTAATTTTGAGATAATAGCTGTTATTGATGGAGATGTTGATAATAGTTTTGAAGAAGCAACTAAAGTAAAGGGGATAAAAGTAGTAGGTTATAAAGACAATCATGGAAAAGGCAATGCATTGATGTATGGATTTCTGCATTCTAAAGGAGATTATATAACTTTTATTGATTGCGACATGGATATACATCCAGACCAATTAAAAAATTTTATACCTTATTTAGCAACAGCAGATCTTGTAATTGGAAGCAAAAGGCATCCGTTTTCAAAATTGCATTACCCATTAATAAGAAAAATATTATCAATAGGTTTTAGAGTTTATTCATGGTTAGTCTTAGGAGTTAGTTTAAGGGATACTCAATCAGGATTAAAACTAATAAAAAGAGAAGTTTTAGAAGTAATCATGCCTCTTCTTTTAGTTAAAAGATATGCTTTTGACATTGAGCTATGTTTTTTAGCACAAAAACATGGTTTTAGGACAGTTGAATCTCCTCTTTATGTGACTTATAATACTTTCAGAAAATCTACTATAAAATTCAAAAACATAATTGGTATGTTTTTAGATGTTTTAGCTATTAGATATAGGTATTCAATTACTGGATTTTATCAAAAGAAATTCTGGGATAAAATGGGTTGGGAGGAAAAATGAAAATAGATTTTGAAAAATATGGAAAGTATCATAGGTTTTACGGAACCTTTGACTTACCTAGCGAGATGCATTCAATAAATAACCTACTAAAAAAAAGGTTTAGAAAAATAAATTTTTTAGATATTGGTTCAGGTGATGGCAATCTAGTTATATCTTTGACAAAAAAATATAAATGGGATTTTTCTATAAGTGATGTATCAAAAACAAGGATAAAAAGGTCAAAAGAAAAATTAGGAGATAAAGTAAAGAATTATCTTATTGATGATATATGCAATTCTAAAATAAAAAATAATTCTTTTGAATTTATAAATTCAGACCAGGTAATAGAGCATGTGCCTTCTGATAAAAAAATGGTAAAAGAAATAAAAAGAATATTAAAAAAAGGAGGCATTTTCAGGGTATCATCAGTTTATAAGAAAAAATTTGCCTGGTATTTTTATAGATGTAATGGAAAATGGGTTTTAGATCCAACCCATTTAAGGGAATACACATCAGTTGATGAATATAGAAAAATATTTGAATATAATGGATTGAAAATAATTAAGATATACACTATAAAAATAAATTATCCGATTATAGATTTTTTTTTGAGGTTATTTAAGTTTGAGACAATTGATCCTTTAGATTTTTTAAGGAAAATAAAAGTTTTAGTTCCAGGATATCGCAGAATAATTATTATAGGAGAAAAATAATATGGATGAAGAATTTGCTTTGATAAGCCCTATATTTCCAAGTTCAGGGGGGGTCGCAACATATACAAAATATCTTTTTGATGAAGAAATAAAGATAAATAAAAATATAGTTGTGTTAGCAGACAAGCTATCAATAAAATTAGATGAAAATAAAAATATAAACCGGTGTTGGGATAAAAATTTAAAGTTCCCTTATCAATTATCAAAGGAGATAATTAAGAGAAAAATAAAAAAGATCCATATTCAGCAGGAAATGCATATTTTTGGAAGTAAAATCACAGCTTTTATTCTTCCTTTTTTCATATTATTCTTGAGATCTATTAAGAGAGAGATAACAGTGACTTTACATGGAGTAGTTCCATTAAATGAAGTCGATAAGGATTTTTTAAAAGAGAACGGATATTCTGGAAACCCTGTTCTTATAAAATTAGTTTTAAAAATACTTTATTCATTAATTTGTCTTTTTAGTAGCAAAATTATTGTCCATGAAAAAAAATTTAAGGATTATCTAAAGGATTATTGGGTAGATATAGATAAGGTATATGTAATAGGACATGGAATAAAATCAAAGGACAATCTGCTTTCAAAAAAAATCTCTAGAGAAAGATTAGGATTACAAGATAAATACACTTTTTTATATTTTGGATATGTGACCGGATATAAAGGAATAGAGCTATTGATGGACGCTTTAAAAAAGATAAAATACAATGACTTTAATTTGATATTCGTAGGCTCTGTTCATCCCAGGCTTAAAGATGAACCCAAATACAAAGATTATTATAACAATATTAAAGACTTTATTTCAAATGACAAAAGATGTATTTTTTCAGGATATGTTGATGAAAAGGATATAGACTATTATTTTAGGGCTGCAGATTGCTCAATTTTTCCTTACACAGTCCAGATGTCTAGTTCAGGACCCATGGCTTTAGCTATTGCAAATGAAAATTTAATAATAGCATCAGAATCTTTTAACAGCGTTGTTCTAAAAAAACTTATTTTTAAAAGGAATCCTGATAGTTTAATAGATTTAATGAAACAGGCAAAAACTGGAAAATTGAATTCAGAAATTAAAGAGATAGCTAATATGAAGAAAAGGTTATCTTGGACTAATATTGCGAAAAAAACTCTGGGGGTAATAAATAAATGAAATATAAATTATATATTCTTTTGTTTGTTCTTTTTCTAGCATTTTTTTTTATTTTAGCTAAACCGGGATTATTTTTACGCCATGATGCTGCAACATCTTTTTCAATAAATTCTTTTCTTTTAAGCATGGTATCAACTTGGAGTAATCATGTTTTTTTAGGATATGACTCCACTTTAAGTTCAATTCCTAGGCTTTCATTTTATCTCTTGAATGACATAATATTCTATATAACAGACTCCCCGTATCTTACCCAACTAATTTTATTTATGATAATCTTTTTGTATGGGTTTAATAATTTTTACAGATTTTTAAAATACAATTTAAAAGACAAGGAAATTTCTCTTATATTAGCCGGTTTTGCTACAATAAATTTTTTTACAATTGATAGGATTGTTCACACTTTGATATTAATAGGATATTTTACCTTGCCTTTATCAATATTATATCTGCAAAAATCTTTAAATAAAAAATTTAAGATAAAGAATTTTTTATTATTTTCCTTATCAACTGTATTGTTGCTTATTTCTCCTCATCAAACCTATGTATTTATGATTATTGCAGCAATTATAATTCTTGAAAGCAATATATTAAAGAATTTTATAAAGGTATTTCTGTTGATTGTTTTATCTTTGGTTATAAATTCATATTATATTTTGCCTTTATTATCATCATATAAAGAGACAAACCAATTAGGATATGTATCCTCACAATTATCAAATGCAATATTTCATCTATCTTCTGACACTTTCTTATACAATACTCTTAGGTTTACTGGATATTATTATTCGATGTTAAATTCCATGGACATTATTTGTTTTATCACTTTTTTCTTACCACTTTTAATAATAACATCGTTGTTCATAAAAGGAAATTATCTATGGAAGATTATGTTAATATTAGGTATGTTTTTAAGTTCAATCTTATACATATCTAAGGATTCTATTGTTTTCTTAAAGAAATTTTTACCTTTATTTTCAGGAATAACTGATACTACTTATTTTGTTCCTTTGATAATCATACCCTCATTGATTCTAATAGGTATGCTAATAAAAGAAAAAAAAGTATTAAAAAAATATTTTATATTTGTTTTAATATTATTAATATTTGCTAATTTATTTTTATTCAATAAAATATACATAAAAGATGAGATAAATAAAGAATATCTGAATTCTTCAGGTTATTTGAATGATAATAAGATATCCAGGACCTTAATTTTGCCATTAGGATGGGTTCAAAGTTTTCCAGAATCCAGCTATATTTATAGTGGAATTAATATGAACTTATTATATCCTAATGAAATTGTAGGTCAAAGAGCATCTGAATTAATGCTTAAAAAAAGTTCAGACATAGCTTATAATCTAGAGATGTCATTTTATAATCAAACCTTAGATATAGAATCCTTAAATAAGCTAAATATTGATAAGATCCTTGTTTATAAAAAAAATATAGATCTAAAGGAAAAAGACCTATACCTTGATATAGAAGAAGAATATAGATTAATAAATAAAAATCTTGAGAATAATAAAGAGCGGTTAATCAATATATACTCTGATGATTATATAGATGTCTATAAAATCAATTACTCGAATGGTAACTTACCAAGAATATATTCAAAAGGATTGTATTTTTCAAGTAATGGAAAAACAAAATATAAATTGTTTATACATAATTTAAATGAATCTCAGGATATTATTTTTTTAGATTCTTATCATGATGAATGGAAATTATATATAGAAAAGAATCCTGGAAAAAAATGGTGCAAGGAAATTATTGATTATAGCGGTGTAAATACTGCAGAATGCAATAAAAATAAGGAGTTTATAAAAGAAATATCATATTTATTGAGGAATCCGGTGTTTGATGATAAGCATTCAGTTATCTTTGATTATGCAAATTCCTGGAAAATTGATCCAAAATATATTATTTCTAATTATCCTGAGGATTATTATTTGAAAAATGAATCAGGAATTGATATAGAATTAGTTCTTATATATAGGTCTCAGCTATATTTTTACATCGGTTTTATTATTTCATTATTATCTGTTTTAATAAGCATAGTCCTAATTATAACTGATTATATGAAGCAAAAATGAAAAAATATCAAAAATATCTGATTGCTGGAACATTTTTCCTATTGATAGTTTTACTTTTATTTTCTTATTATATAAACCTGAATATATTTCCAGAAGAAACTTATAGATTATCTCGGGAAAACATGATTTACGATGGTTCTTTTGAAAATTTTGTTGAAAATGTTAGTGATTGTTGCAGCAATATGCCTGGAAAAGAAGATATATCTGCACTTAAGTCTCCTGATAGCATTGACAAATATTTTTCTCTTAATTTGACTTCTTCTAATCATTGCGCTTGCATAAACAAAGAAGTTGATAAAATTGAAAAAGAAAAAAAATACATTTTTTCTTTTTTTTACAAAGGCGACAATGCCCATGTTTGTTTGTTAGCAGAAGCAGATAACAATTGCTCAATAATGATTAAAGTGGGTAAATCAAGAGAATGGAATGAAAGCGTGAATATATTCTCTGTAAAAAAATCTCAGAAAGCGTCAGTTTATTTTTATGCAGATTCAGGGGGAGAAAAAATATCTTCTAACTTTTATGATAAAGCAGAAATAAGAGAATTGACAAAGATTTCAGGAAAAGGTCCATTCATGGAAAATGTAAAATATGTAATAAAAACAAAAAAAACCTATACAGTAAATGGATATATGATTGGAGAAGCAGAAGACAATAAAGCATATTTTTTAATTACAGGAAAGCCAAAAATATCTGAAAAATTTCCAATAAATGACTTTATAGCATTATTAATAATGATTTATATAATAATAAGAATATTATCTGACCCATAAATAAAATGAAGAAATCTCTATTAATATATTTAGAATTTATTTTTGTAATCCTGCTTTGGATAATAATCTTCAGAGAAAACCTTTTTTCTAGTCTTATGTTTGTTGATTACACTCCCGCAACCTATTTCAATAGCCTTAATATAATGAAACTGAATAATTTTTCAAGTGTATTTAGCCCATTAGATATTTTTTTGTTTTTTTTATCAATATTCAATAAAACTGAGATTTTATTCCAATTATCAATTCTCATATCCATGATTCTGTCTTATTTTTATATAAGAAGATTATTTAAGAATGGTTTCTTTTTCAATTTCCTTTTCACCTTAGTATTTATGTATAATCCATTTATCTATTCCCGGATTATGTTAGGGCAGATCAATGTAGTCATATCTTATTTATTGATGCCTGTTGTTCTGTTTTATATGATGGATCTCTTTAAGAATGATCTTGATAAAAAATCTTTGATAAAATTAATATTTTCAATGACCTTTTCTTCTATATTTTCAATACACTTTTTCTTTATAAATTTCTTAGTGTTCTTTACAGCCTCTTATTATTTTTATTTTTATAAAAAAGAATATGATATAAAAAGATACCTTTTTTCAGTTTTATGTTTAGTTTTTATATTGATTTTTCTTAATCTTTATTGGTTACAAGGAATAATAAACAACAATATTTTTTCTTCAATAACTGAAGATCATGAAGATTTTTTCTCACCAAAACCAAGCGAGGATATTCCAGCTATAATGAAAATCATTAGTATGTGGGGAAATTGGAGAGAAGCAGGATATCTCACTAGTTATAATATATATCCATTGTTATTATTCTATATTTTAGTAATATTTTTATTATCTTTTATACTATTAGGATATTATTATTCAAAAGATCTCGAATCCAGATTTTTTTACACTCTATTTTGGATAGGCCTTATATTAGCTACAGGTATTAGCCATCCATATACAGGACCTTTTTTTGATTTTTTATTCAAATACATTCCTTTTTTCAATGGTTTTAGAGACAGCCATAAATTTGTGTCTTTAATAGCATTATCTTATTCTTATTTCATACCTAAATTTATTCTTTCTTTAAAATCAAGAAACTTAAGATATTTTCTAATTCCCATAATCCTAATTTTTATAGTTTTCTTTACACTTCCAATACTTCTTATAAATAAACAAATAAACCCTGTTTCGTATCCTCAGGATTATAAAGAAATAAACAAGGTTCTAGATTCAGCAAAACCAAAAGGATATATAATCTATCTTCCTTGGCAGTCTTATATCACTTACGAATGGTCTAAAGATTCTTCCTCAGATGGAAGAATAAGTGTACCTATAAATAATATTGTACATTATCCAGTAATTATAGGTCCTGATACTTATAGTCTAGAAAATCCTTTGAGTGAAAAAATATCTGTTTGTATTGCTAAAAAAGATCTTGTATGCCTTAAACAAAATTCAGTAGAATATATTTTAATCGATAAATGTGCATATTATGAAAAACAGGATTGGATAAATACATCAAAAGTTTATTCTAATGATTGTATAGAAATATACAAGATAGATGGTATTTCATCAGTAAAATATAGTATACCATTAAGATTTATATTATCTTTTTTAATCTCTCTTATGATTTTTTTTCTATTGATTTTATTATATATAATGAGAAGAAAATAATCATAAGATAAATAAAGCTTGTTTTAATTAACTCAATGCTATAAAACGAATCTATAATCATTATAATTAAGGTTAAAAATATAGTCAATAAAAGGAATGCTTTAATATCTTTCTTATGGTCATTAAAAATAAAATCTTTAAAATCTAATTCATATTTACCTTTATTTTTTTCAGTTATTATTTGAATTATTATGCCTATTAAAATAAAATAAAAAATATATAAAGAAATATTTTTAACAATCATATATTCTTTAGCTATTAATAAAAAAGGTATATAACCGATTAAAAGTAATGCAGATATAAATATGAAACCAGGATTTATTTTTGAATCATAGATAATTATTAGGGTGAATAAGAATCCTAGAAATATCCAATTAACATTCAAGAATTTATTTGAAAAAGATGTAATTATAACCAAGACTAAATATGCTAAAAAAAGCCTGAAGACGGGATTTATTTTATTTATAATTTTTAAATAAATATCATTAAAAAAATATATAACAATAAATAAACATGCAGTAAAGAATATAAGAACACCGATATATATATAATGGGAGCCAGTGATTAGATAAGCAAGAATAAAATAACTTAATATAAAAAATAAAGTCAAATTTATTAGTATCTTCAAATAGTTACTTGTTTTTGTTTTTTTCATCTTAGAATTATCTTTTGAATTTTTCTTCATAATTTCATTAACTGGGGAAGGCGTGAATCGAACACGCTACACCTACGTCTTCAGCGTAGTGCTCTCCCAATGAGCTACTCCCCCACTAAAAAATAAGAGATAAACCTGTTATTTAAATATTGGGGTTTTATTTATGTCGAGAATTGAAAACCTCATGATTTATCATGTGATCGTAGCTAATGTTACAGTTTTCAATTCTCGAGCACAAGAAAATTCTTTCAGATGAATTTTCTGTGCAGAAAATCTTTCTGAAAAGATTTTCTTGCATCCTAAAAATTTCCGAATCAGAAAAATCGCCGATCAATCTCCATCCTTCAGGATGGAGTAGGCGATTACTTCAAAATCTTCTATAGATTTTGAATGTTCCAAAAAATCTTATGAAAGATTTTTTTGAT